>CANRVD010000016.1 GCA_947643145.1 uncultured bacterium
CAGATACCATGAAAAAGCAATTTACAGAGCAATTTAAGATTATCAACAAGAATTTTGGTGAAGTTTTTAAAGAATTGTTTGGTGGCGGAAAAGCAGAATTAATCTTGTCTGATGAAGAAAATGTATAAAAAAGATATGGATTTTTCATATGATGTGTGATAGAATGGCTAGAGTTAACGATTTGAAAAAGTTGTTATCCTAGCCATTTTTCGTTAAAGTGGAAGATGGAAAAAGGAGGTAGTTTCATGGAGCGAAGAATTGTGCAGGTGTTTTATGGACCTGGTAAGGGGAAAACATCCGCAGCAGTAGGCCAGTGCATCCGTGCAGCAAGTCTTGGACAATCTGTTATTATTATTCAGTTTTTAAAGGGTAAGGATGCTGAGGAGTTTAACTTTTTGGAAAGGCTGGAGCCGGATATCAAACTATTCCGCTTTGAGAAGGAGAAACAACACTATCGTGATTTACTGGCTTCCCAGCAGAAGGAAGAAAGACAGAATATACTGAATGGATTTAATTTTGCCAGAAAGGTTTTGGATACTGGTGAATGTGATGTGCTGGTTTTGGATGAGGTACTCGGCCTGCTGGAGCTTGAAATTATTTCTATCGAAGATATTATTCATCTGATTCAGCTGCGGGGTGACTATTGCCGCCTTGTTTTAACAGGGCTGGAGCTTCCGCCGGAGCTTGCCGGATACGCAGATATCATATCTAAGATAGATTTGGAAAAGGATTTGCTTGGTTAAAGCAGATTTCACTGGCAGGACAAGCAAAGATTTTTGAACGTATTGATTTCAGGATACATATAATAGAAAACAAAGACACAAGGAGGAGATAGGAATGTCTATTTTTACAGGCGCGGGTGTAGCATTAATTACACCAATGTATGAGGATGGCTCTATTAATTATGGTGAGATGGAGCGCATTGTAAATGACCAGATTGACAATGGGACAGATGCTATCATTGTATGTGGAACAACTGGCGAAGCATCTACCATGACTCATGAAGAGCATATTGAAACGATTAAAATGTGTGTGGATATGACAAAGAAACGCATTCCTGTTATTGCCGGTACCGGGTCAAATTGTACTGCAACTGCTGCTTATTTATCAAAGGAAGCACAGAAAGCCGGTGCGAATGGACTTTTGGTAGTATCTCCTTATTATAATAAAGCAACACAGAATGGTTTAAAGAAGCACTTCATAGAAGTAGCAAAAAATGTCGATATACCGATGATTTTATATAATATTCAGGGACGTACCGGAGTGAATATCCAGCCAAAAACTATTGTAGATTTGGTAAAAGAGGTTGACAATATCGTTGGGGTAAAGGAAGCATCCGGTGATATTTCACAGATTGCCCTGCTGCTTTCTTTGGCAGAAGGAGATATTGATGTATATTCCGGCAATGATGACCAGATAGTGCCGATTGTGGCTTTGGGAGGTAAAGGTGTTATTTCTGTATTATCCCATGTAGCGCCACGGGATACACATGATATGGTGGCAAAATTGATGGCTGGTGATGTGGAAGGAAGCAGGGAACTTCAGTTAAAGTATATTCCTTTATGCAAGGCATTATTTTCTGAAGTGAATCCAATTCCGGTTAAGGCAGCAATGAATATGATGGGATATCAGGTTGGTTCCTTACGTATGCCGCTTACGGAAATGGAGGATGCGAATAAAGAGATACTTCGTCAGGCAATGATTAATGCTGGAATTAAGGTTACAGACTAGTACAACGAATATTAAGTAATTGGCAGTTTGACTTGCTTATTTTCCTGATAGCACTACTCCCCAAGCCTCGACGTAGCCACCGCTACGTTGCTAAGTGCCAGTGGCACTTGTTTAGCAAGGACCGAAGCGGAGCGTAGAACTGCGTTTGTGAAGCAGCACTCTCAGAAAAATATTCTGCGTCAAACTATCCAAAACTTAATTTTCGTTGTACTAGTTAAATAGACTGCCGGCGAATGGATAGAGGGAGAACCGGTAAAGGAAAGGCTGCCGGTTCTCTTTTTCAATATAGGTACTATTTAATAAAGAAATACGCGTATTCTGATTACTTCGGAAGTTAAGACGAGTAAAAAGAGTGAAAAATGAATGTTTCACTCGGTAAGTTTGTGTCTGCGCATTGCCTGCACAAACATTGCATTATGTGCAGGCAAATACCTCACAGCAACCCTCGCGGCAGTCGCCAAATGCAAAGGAACTTTCAGTTCCTTGCAAGCTCGCGCTTGGCTCGTTGCTTCGCGGGAATAAAGCAAAGGGGAACGAAGTTCACCTTGTAGAAATGAGGAAAAATACGATATTTAGCTGTCGAAGTAATAGGATACGGCTTGGAAGGAAAGGGAAGAACGGAGATGACAAAGATAATTTTAGTTGGATGCAATGGACGAATGGGACAGATGATTCATGGTATTGTATCAGAAGATAAAGAAGTAGTGATTGTAGCAGGGGTAGATATTTTGGATAACAAGGACAATGGATATCCTGTGTTTACAGATATTTCTGTCTGTGATGTGGAGGCAGATGTTATCATTGACTTTTCTTCTGCTCAGGAAATTGAAAAAAGAATTGATTATGCGGTAGAAAAGCAGATCCCATTGGTTGAGTGTTCTACCGGACTGTCAGAGGAACAGACAAACTATCTTTTGGAGGCAGGGAAAAAGGTGGCTGTTCTTCGTTCCGCAAATATGTCTGTAGGTATAAACCTTTTACTGAAGCTGGTAAAAGAAGCAGCAAAAAAGCTTGGTATGGAAGGATTTGATATTGAAATTGTAGAGAAGCATCATAACCAGAAGTTAGATGCACCTTCTGGAACTGCTCTTGCACTGGCAGATTCTATGAATGAAGCAATGGAGGGCCAGTATGAGTATGTATATGACCGTTCTCAGGTTCGGCGTAAAAGAGGGAAAAAGGAACTTGGAATATCAGCCGTCCGTGGCGGAACGATTGTAGGCGAGCATGATGTGATTTTTGCGGGGACAGATGAGGTTGTCACCTTGTCCCATTCTGCATATTCCCGTAATGTATTTGCCAAAGGCTCCGTTGTTGCTGCGAAATATATGAATGGAAAGGCTGCCGGTCTGTATGATATGGCAGATGTATTATTATAATGTATGTATCTGTTGGAAACATAGCAGATATTGTTTTGGCAATATTTTTTATGATAGAAATACTGCAGGGCAAGAATATGGGACTGGCTTTACAGGCGGCGCGTTTGGTGGTATTGTTTGTTTCCCTGATTGTTTCGCAGATTCTGTCAGGGATAGTGGGGATTCCCATGTCAGCAGGTTTTTTCTTTGTAATCCTGTTTGCAGTATTTTGGAAAGCAGCAAAACTTGTAAAGATTGTTGACTGGATTCCAGTGGTGGGAACACTGGACAAACTTGGTGGTGCGGTTGCAGGATTTTGTACGGCGTTCCTGATTTGTTATTTCCTGTTTTTCTTTCTTGGTACTGTGATACCACAGAGCGTATGGAATGAATGGGGGCTGACGAAAGAGGTGGTAGATAAGACATATTTGCTTCAGGCATTTTTGCGTTAGTATGGCAGAGATAAATTCTTAAAGAATTAATCTATCTTGCACTGGATTAGATGGAATGGAAATTTTATGAATAAAGTGAATTATCAGTCAGAGTTAGATAAGATGATTGAAACAATTACAAAAGAAGGAAGAGTACCAACACTTTTGATGCATAGTTGTTGTGCGCCTTGCAGCAGTTATTGTATCAGTTATCTGGCAGAGTATTTTCGGATTACTATTTTTTATTATAATCCCAATATTTCTCCAGAGGATGAATACCGGAAAAGAGTACAGGAGCAGATTCGACTGATTCAGGAACTTCCAGTAAAGTATCCGGTTTCTTTTGCGGAAGGAGAATATAGCCCGGATCTTTTTTATGAGATGGCAGAGGGAATGGAAGAAATACCAGAAGGGGGAAAACGGTGTTTTTCCTGCTATGAAATGCGGCAGAGAGAGGCGGCATATTATGCGAAGGAACATGGTTTTGACTTTTTTACAACAACATTATCGGTCAGTCCGCATAAGAACGCACAGAAATTAAATGAAATAGGACTTTGTCTGGCAGAGGAATATCAGATTCCGTATCTGGTATCTGATTTTAAGAAAAAGGGTGGTTATCTTAAGTCAATTGAGTATTCCAAAGAATACCATTTGTACCGTCAAAACTATTGCGGCTGTGAATTTAGCAAAAGAGTTACGCTGTGAATGGTGACATTATAGGCAGGAAGAGAGGAAACAAAGAGATAAAAATAGTTTTAAGTGTTGGCTGGACTTGAATTAAGTGCGTATTGTTTTTGGCAGACGTGTCATAACAGTACGGGAATGGAGTGAAAATGTCCGAAATTTGGGATGTATATGATGAAAATGGCAGGAAGACAGGAAGAACAATGAGACGTGGTGAGCCGCTGCCGGGAGAGTATATGCTCTGTGTTCACGTTTATTTGTATACACCGGAGAAAATGTTTTTGGTGCAAAAGCGTTCCAGCAGAAAAGAAAGTCATCCTGGTGTATGGGATGTGACAGTTGGTGCGGTTCTGTGTGGGGAAGAAAGCCTGGAGGGAGCAAGAAGGGAGACCTTGGAGGAGGTCGGTATTGATATCGCTGCCAATGCCAGCGTCAGTTTTATTGGGCGTGTTAAGAAGAGAAAAAGTTTTGCGGATATCTATTTTGTAGAAAAAAAATTTGATATAAAAGACTGCATTTTGCAGAAAGAAGAAGTGGAAGCAGTGCGCTTTGTCAATGAGAAGGAGCTTCTCTATCTGCAGGAGCATGACAGACTGCGGGATGCGGATTATATGAAAGTGATTGCAGGGGCGGTCGGGAAGCTGGAAAGGGTATAGAAAATGTATCTGATATCAGCATATTTTGATGATGCTACAAATAGGAACATAGAGCGCTTTATTTTCAAAATTGCAGAAAAGACGGGAAATACTTTTATGACAGAAAATCATGTGCCGCCGCATATAACGGTTTCTTCACTGGAGGCACGCAGCACTGGAATTCTGCTTCCGTATGTTTCTAAATTAGAGTCAAAGATTCTCTGTGGGGAGATACAGTTCGTATCAGTCGGCAGCTTTTTTCCTTATGTGTTATATATGGCTCCTGTTTTAAATGAGTATCTTCAAAATCTATCAGAAACGGTTTATCATGCCATATCAGGGATTGCGGACGTTTCTGTCAGCAGATATTATAGACCAATGCAGTGGCTGCCACATATAACATTAGGAAAAATATTGACAAATGAACAGATGCGGGAGGCATTTGCTGTTATGCAGGAGGGGTTTGCGCCTTTTACAGGTAAAATTACAGCAATTGGTCTGGCAAAAGTAAATCCACATGAAGATGTGTGGAGGATGGAGTTGCAAAATTAAGAAGATTTAGATGCTGCTTTTCCATAGAGTAATAGGAATGTACTGCAAGGTAAACAAATGGGAAATAATGACGATAAATTATTAAAGAAGAAGTTCGAGCATGTAAAGAAAAGAGAGGATAACAGGTATGAGTAAAATTGCAGAGTATACAGCATTAAATTATTATAATACGGTACAGCAGAAGAATCAAAAAGAAAGCGGGATAGTGAGAAACGGACGTACGGACGAGACATCAAAAACGGATAAAACCAGGCAGCCACAGCTTTCCAAAAGGGCACAGAAGCTTTTGGAGAAATTGAGAAAAACTTATGACAACATGGATTTTATGGTGGCTGATTTTGACAATGGGGAGGATGCAAAGGCAATTCTTTCCCGTGGCACAAAGGAGTTTTCGGTATTGCTTTCCAGTGAAGAACTGGAGAAGATGGCTTCTGATGAAACATATGAAAAAGAATATATGGAACGGATTCAGGGAGCGGTCCGTATGTCAGAGCAGATTAATTCAGAGCACGGATTTGGCTCTGCTTTGGGAAAAGGTGGTGAAGAGAGCAGGATAACAAAGATGGGCGTTGCTTTTAATAAAGATGGCACCATGACCTATTTTGCTGAACTGGAGAAGATGTCAGAGAAGCAGCAGGAAAGAATTGAAAAGGCCAGGGAAGAGCGTGCAGAAGCAGAAAGCAACAGAGGAATACGGGGAATCAATCCTATTATCAAGAAAACGACTGTTCAGGCTTCTTCTGCGGAAGAGCTTTTGAAAAAGATAAGTGAGGTTGACTGGAGCAAAGTCAAGGAAGAGAGAAAAGAGGAAGGCAGCCGGTTTGATTTTTCCATTTAACCTTTTACAACAAAAAAAGGTCATTTCACTGCATTTCGCTTTATATCGCATATCATTTATCCGAAAAAGAGATTGAGAAGTAAATTATATCAAAGCAAGGAGGATAAAATAATGAAAGTAGGTATGTATGAAGCTACTACGCAGGTAGGGCAGATGAACTCGTCACAGACAGATGCTGTTAGCAGAAGTATTATGAAGCAGATAGCGGATGCCAGACAGCAGTTACAGGAACTTTCTTCCAATAATGAGATGGAAGTGGAAGAAAAAATGAAGAAACGTCAGGAAATCCAAAAGCAGATTAATGATTTGACCAATCAGTTAAGACAGCATGAAATTGAAATGCGAAAAGAGAAACAACAGGCAAAGGATTATTCCATGGAGGATATGCTTGGCGGGGAAAGAAAAGCGGCAGCGGAAGAAGAAAATTATGGCAGTTTTTCTCAGGGAACTATGGAAGGCATGATTGCCGCTGACTCTGCGTTAAGTCAGGCAAAAATTCAGGGAAGTGTTGCCGCAAGAATGGAAGGCAGGGCCGCAATCATAAAAACAGAGATTAAGCTGGATGGTGAGCGCGGGAATACGGAAGCAAAGCAGAAGGAGCTTGCTGCTGTTGAAAACGCTGCGACAAATGCAACTGCAACTCAGATGAATATACTTGCGTCTGCCAATAAATCGATGAAAGAGGCAGCAGAGGAAGACAATAAGAAAGATGGTAACACAGATGGTAAGGGAGCCGAAGAGGAAAATCTTGGTGTGGAAGCAGCCGAAGCAGCTTCTTCTATAGAAATGCCATATTATACGCCGGTTGATGTCAGACTGTAGATATGTTATACTGATTTGCAGAAATGTGATTTTGTAAATCAGGAATCCCTAAGGAGGCAAACCGGCCATGAAAATAGCAGTCTGTGAAGATGTCAGGGAAGAAGCGGACTGGCTCTGCAAAATAATTGAAAAGTGGTCATTGGAAAAGGAAATACATGCAGATGTTATTTCCTTTTCTGATGCTACTTCTTTTTTGTTTACAATAGAGGATACGGTATGGGATATTCTTTTTTTGGATATCAAAATGCCCGGAGAGGATGGAATTACTCTTGCAAAGCGCTTAAGGGCAAAAAAAGATGATATTCCGATTGTCTTTGTGACAGGGGAAAAAGAATATATGATGGAAGGCTATGAAGTGGAGGCTGCCCATTATCTGCTAAAGCCAGTGGCTGAGCAAAAAGTCTTTCTATGTCTTGAGCGGATTTATAGTAAGATGGGGAAGCAGGAGCCGGTTATTATTCTTCAGGCAGAAGGAGCTACGGTAAAACTGCTGCAAAAGGAAATCTATAAAGTTGAAGTATTTTCCCATAAGTTAGTTTATACAACAAAAAAAGGGATATATGAGGTGAGTTCCTCTATGAAGGAGGCAAAAAGGGCGTTGCAGGAAGACTGTTTTGCTGTCTGTCATAGAGGAATACTGGTAAATCTGCGGTATGTAGAATCCATTTATAAAAATTCTCTGATACTTTCAGATAAGGGAACGGATTTTCATATGGAAGTACCGGTAAGCCGACGGTTATATAATCAGATAAACGAAGCGTTTATTACTTATTATGCAAATACGAGATTGCTTAAATGTAGTGTCAGCAAAAACACACTTCAGTAAGCAGATGGAGGATAGGGAGAAATGGATTGGGTAATTGTGCCTGGGATTGTTTTATTGATTGTATTTGCTGCCTGCGTACTGGTAATCAGAGTGTTTTTGCCAAGGCAGATTGTAAAAGAATTAGAAAAGTATCAAAATACGCTGATTGGCAGGCAGTTTGAAGAAATCCGCAATACGTATCGTGAAATGCGTGGGTGGAGGCACGATTACAAAAATCACATGCAGGTTCTGAAAATCTACGTGGAGAACAGGCAGTGGGAAGAATGCATGGCTTATATTGCGCAGATGAATCAGGATTTAAGTGATGTTGACCATGTGATTAAGACCGGAAATGTTATGGCAGACGCTATTGTGAACAGCAAGGTTTCTCTGGCAAAGGCGAAAAAGATCCAACTGGATGTAACGGTTAAGATTCCTAAGGAACTGCCGGTATCTGATGTGGAGTTTTGTGTTTTGTTTGGCAATCTGATGGACAATGCAATCGAGGCATGTGAGAAGATACCGGAAGAGGAAGAACGGTTTATCAGAGTGTTTATTGGCTTGTTTAAAAAGCAGTTTTACATCTCCATAACAAATGCAACGAATCAGAAAAAAAGGGTGCAGAGATATTATTCCTTAAAAGGGGAAGGGCATGGCTTTGGTTTATACCGTATTGATAAGATTATCAAAGAACGGAAGGGATATCTGAACCGGAAGGATGAACCGGGTGTATTTGCTACAGAAATTATGCTGCCGTTTGTGCCGTGAAAAAGACCACTTATGAAAAAAGAATGATAAGGGAAAAAGAGTGTGTTATCCTCTGTCTTAGAAAGCAGAGGATTTTCTTATGTTATAAGAAAGTGCGCAGTATGTGGCAGTACACCAACAAAGCAGGTATTGTGTCTGCACTGCGACACAAACATTGCGTTATGCGCAAGGGACAGCGCAGAAATGAGGAAAAAATATGGAAGACACAGCAAAAACATGGTTTGGTTTCAGGAAATATTTAAAATTTGTCTGGAAAGAGAAAAAATCGCTGTATTTATATGGCATTCTATTTTTTCCGGCATTTATTGCAGCAAATTATTTTCAGGTTTACCTGCCAGGAATGGTTATTCAGGAGCTGGAAGAGGGAAAAACAATTACTTTTTTGGGAATTAGCACACTGGCTGTTATTGCAGCGATGTTAGTTTGTATTATTCTGCGTGTAAAGATGATGTCTAAAATTGAATATGGGAATTGCATGCTAACAGAGAAAATGCAGAATGAATACACCAGAAAAATGCTATATATTGATTACAGATATTTGGAAGATAAGGAATTTTTGTCCATACGGAATAAGACGAAAGAAAGTCTTTTTGGAGGGAGTATTGGAGATGCACAAAGGAAGGCAAGACTGGTGGATTTTATGAATAATCTATGCATGGTTCTTACTACGGGTGGAAATATTTTGTTTTATTCCTTCTATTTATACGAGCTTTCGCCCTGGCTGCTCCTGATACTGGTTGTGATGCTGTTTCAGATTCTTTTTGTCAATAAGGTTCTTAAAAAGTATGAAATACAATATGCGGAGAATGGCGCCGCTTCCTGGCAGAAATTAGACTATGTCACGCGGAAGACAGAGGATTTTACGATGGCAAAGGATATCAGGCTCTATCAGATGGATGTGTGGTTGTCCGGTCTGGTTGGCAAATATGATAAAGAGAGGATGAGATATAAGAAAAAGGAATTGCGGTTACGGGGAACTGCTGAAATATTGAATACAGCAGTGTATGGTCTGTATTATGGACTCTTTTTTTACTCTGTTCTGAACCGGATGTGGGAGGGGAGCATTGGTGTATCAGATGTGGTTTTTTATGCAGGGATGGGGCCTGCTCTGTATCATATGGCAAGCCGTGACTTTTATAACAGTATTTTTATGTTGCTAAAGATTTCGATTGGGTTTAGCCGTTTTCAGGAGTATATGGATTATGGGGAAGATACAGGGCAGATGGAGGTTGCCGTAAAAAAAGAGGCACCTGTCATTTCCCTGGAGCATGTCAGCTTTTCTTATCCAGGCAGCAGTAAAACGGTATTGCAGGATCTGAACCTAACGATTCCAGCAGGGGAAAAGTTAGCAATTGTCGGAGTAAATGGTGCAGGAAAGACTACTTTAATGAAATTAATCTGCGGACTGCTTCATCCAACAGAAGGAAGGATTCTTCTGAATGGCACAGATATGGAAGAAATGGAAGCGGAAGAGAGGTATGCATGGTTTTCCTGTACTTTTCAGGATGTTCAGTTCCTGCCGTTTTCGATTCGGGAAAATATCTCCATGCAGGTATCGGCTCATTCTGCTTTTGGAGAGTCAGAAGAATCTGAGCAGTTAGCTGCGCCTGAAAGCAGCATGGAGGATGAATATGTTGAAGACAGAATATGGGAATGTCTTAGGATGGCAGGAATGGAAGAAGATATCCTACAGTTACCGGAACAGTTAGATACCGTACTTGAGAAAAATATAAATGAAAATGCGACAGACTTTTCCGGTGGGCAGAGACAGAAGCTGATTCTTGCAAGAGCTCTTTACCGAAATGCCGGGGTGCTGATTCTGGATGAACCAACGGCTGCTTTAGATGCACTGGCAGAAAATGATATTTACGAAAAATATGCTGGATTTGCAGAGAACAAAACTTCTTTTTTTGTTTCCCACAGACTTTCAAGTACTAGATTTTGTGACAGAATCCTCTTAATTAACGGGGGCAGGGTAGAAGAGGAGGGGACACATGAGGAGCTGTTAGCCGCAAAAGGTTTATATGCACAAATGTTTGCAGTACAAAGCAGATATTACAAGGGGGTGTTTTAGAGTGAAGGGAGAAAAGTTGTCAATCAGAGAGATGATTCAAATAAACTGCCGTGGAATTTCACTTATTTTTAAATTAGTTCCTTGGAATCTGCCATTTTGTTGTATTACTGCTTTCTTAGATGTTTTATATTCCTACTGGTCTTATCTTTTTTTGGCAAGGTTAGTGGATGACATTGCAGAGAAGGTTTCTAAAGCTGTTATCATACAGGATGCCATTCTTTTGGTAGGTGGGTATCTTTTTGTGCAGACAGTTTTTGAGATATGGATGCATTATTATTTTTATTGCAGTTCCAATATATGGGAGCAGGCAAATTACCATCTGAACCAGAAAATCATGAACATGGATTATGAGTATATGGAATCGGAACATATACAGAATATGCGCCGGGATATTGATGCAATGGCAAGGAATGACGGAGGCGGCATGAATCTGCTGTTCTGGTATATCACACCTGTTATTGAAAAAACGCTTCATATACTGATTGCTTTTGGGTACACGGCATATTTACTTAGCAGATGCCGTATTGTTTTTGAGGGAGAGCCGGTAAAGGCTATTGCATTTTCTGTTTTTTTTATATGTGTCCTTGTGGTTATGATAGTGCTTTCCATTAGAATCAATAAAGATGCGCAGGAGAAGATTTATCAGTGTAGTGAAAAAAGTCTGCCTTATTATAGACATTATAATTTCTACACAAATGAATATATTGCAAAAGAAGAGTGTGGTAAGACGATTCGGATGTTCCACCAGCAGAATTTATTGTTTTACCGGATTGCGGAATTATATGAAAAAATTTATAAAATTATTACTTTAGTTAAAAATCTGCGTGAAAAAGTTAGCGTAGCAACAGGGATAATAGAGGCAGTTATTTCTGGCTTTATTTATTTTATACTGGGAGTGATGGTGCTTAAGAATGCCATTACAATCGGCAGTGTCTGTTTATATGCCGGCTGTATCAGTAATTTTTTGCTTCATTTCAGGGAATGGATTAGCCAGTTGACACAGTTGGCTGCAAATACAAAATATGTAAAAATGTATTTTGACTTCATAGATATTCCGCAAAAAAAATACGAAGGTACGCTTCCGGTAGAAAAAAGGGATGACGACCGTTTTCTGATTGAGTTTCGTCATGTTTCCTTTCGGTATCCCGGCTCTGAAACAGATGTGCTGAAAGATTTTTCCATTAAATTCCAGATTGGGGAACGGCTGGCGGTTGTCGGAAAAAATGGATCTGGAAAGACTACCTTTATCAAGCTGCTTTGCAGGCTGTATGATCCGACAGAAGGAGAAATACTGCTCAATGGCATTGATATCCGAAAGTTTGACTATAAGGAATACCTCTCCCTGTTCAGTGTGGTATTTCAGGATTTTAAAATTCCGGCGCTGCCTTTGGGAGAAAACGTAGCTGTTTCGTTAGAATATGATGAGGAAAAAGTCTTGTATGCTTTGGAACGGGTAGGGTTAGGAGCGTTACTTCAGAAAATGCCGAATGGATTAGAGACACCGATTTATACTGACTTTGACAGGAATGGCGTGGATATTTCCGGCGGAGAGGCACAAAAAGTGGCGATTGCCAGAGCACTCTATCACGATACTCCTTTTGTGATTCTGGATGAACCAACCGCGGCGTTAGATGCACTGGCGGAATATGAAATTTATTCCAAATTTGATGATTTAGTTGGGACAAAAACCGCAGTATATATCTCACACCGCCTCTCAAGCTGCCAGTTCTGCAATGATATTTTGGTCATTGATAAGGGAAAGGCTGTGCAGAGAGGAAGTCATGCAGATTTGATTCAGGAAAAGGAGGGATTATATTATACACTATGGAATACGCAGGCGCAGTATTACCAGTTGGAAAAATAGTGTAAAAATCCACCCTGTTGCTGTTTTTTCTCGGCGGACTTTAAAACGGGTGATTGACATTACTCGCAGTATGACGTATTATTTAATATGAAAAAGAAGTTATAATTTACGGTATGCGAAAGGAAAATGAGGAAGGACAATGGGCGGATTTTTTGGTGTTGCATCGAAGCAGGATTGTGTTTTTGATTTATTTTTTGGAATTGATTACCACTCTCATTTAGGAACGAGACGTGGTGGGATGACGGTATATGGTGAGAATGGCTTTGACCGTTCGATTCATAATATAGAAAATGCACCATTTCGTACAAAATTTGATAAAGATGTCAAAGAAATGAAAGGGAAGATGGGAATTGGCTGTATTTCTGATTATGAGCCACAGCCTCTGCTGGTGCGTTCCCATCATGGCACATATGCCTTAACCACAGTCAGTAAAATCAACAATCTGGATGAAATTTGCAGCGAACTGTTTGAAAATGGCCATGCACATTTTCTGGAAATGAGCGGAGGTGATATTAATGCTACAGAGTTGATTGCGGCATTGATTAACCAGAAGGAAAATCTGATCGAAGGAATTGAGTATGCATTGAATAAGGTGGATGGTTCCGTATCCATTTTGTTAATGAATCAGACAGGAATTTATGCTGCTAGAGACAGATACGGGCGCACCCCGATTGTTGTTGGTAAAAAGGAAGATGCGTTCTGTATTTCTTTTGAAAATTTTGCATATAAAAATCTTGGCTATACCGATTATAAGGAATTAGGGCCGGGAGAAATTGCAGTTATTACGGAAAAAAGCTGTGTGACACTTGCAGAGCCGGGTGAGGAAATGAAAATCTGTACCTTTTTATGGGTATACTATGGATATCCGTCCAGCTACTACGAGGGAACCAATGTAGAGAATATGCGTTATGAGTGTGGAAGGAAGATGGCCAAACGTGACAATGTTAAGCCTGATATTGTAGCAGGCGTGCCGGATTCCGGGATTGCCCATGCGATTGGTTATGCCAATGAGTCCGGGATTCCATTTTCCAGACCATTTATTAAATATACACCAACCTGGCCACGTTCTTTTATGCCTACGATACAGAGCCAGCGTAATTTAATTGCAAAAATGAAGCTTCTTGCAGTAGAAGATTTGATTCGTGATAAGAGTCTTCTTTTAATTGATGATTCTATTGTGAGGGGAACGCAGCTAAGGGAAACAACAGAGTTCCTATACCAGAGTGGTGCAAAGGAAGTGCATATACGTCCTGCCTGTCCGCCGCTTTTGTATGGTTGCAAGTATCTTAACTTTTCCCGTTCTTCTTCAGAGATGGATTTAATTACAAGGCGTGTCATTAATAAACTCGAAGATGGCAATGTAACAGAGGAAATGCTGGAGGAGTATGCGAATCCAGAGTCACCAAAGTATGAACGTATGGTAGAGGAAATCCGTAAGGAGTTAAATTTTACTTCCCTTCGTTATAACCGTCTGGATGATATGTTAAATTCTATTGACATTGATAAGTGCAAGCTCTGCACATACTGTTGGAATGGAAAAGAGTAGTCTAAAGGAGACTTTACATGGTAAACGAGAAAAAGGTGCGTATTATGACGCAAATCGCTCTCGATGAAATGAAATATCATAAAAAAGAAATTAGTGAGGGCGGATATTATAAGTCGGATTATGTCCGCTCTCATATCGTATCTTCCGTATGGAATGTAACAGTCAGTTATTTTTTGCTTTTATTTTTAATCATGTTATACCATGCGGATTACATTTTTGTGAATGTAGCACGTTTGGATTATGAGAAATATGGATTTATAGCGCTTGGTGTTTATATTGGTCTGATGGTACTGGTAATCTTATTTTCTTATTTTCATTTTACCCAGAAATATGTAGGAAATAAAGCCATTTTGCGGGAGTATCGGGAAAAATTAAAGGAATTGGATGATTTTTATCTGCAAAGCAGGGAGGAGGCAGAACATGACACAGCTACTGGTGCTTAGGGAACACATACAGAAGTTCTATCAGAGGTATGCGCTGTTTCTTACTCCGCTTTTTCGCTTTGTCATTGGCTTTATTACTTTTTCATCCGTAAACCGGATAATAGGGTATAATCCTGCACTGCACCAGTTCTATGTGGAATTGCTGCTTGCATTGGTAAGTGTACTGATGCCTGGCAGTATCCTGCTGTTTTTTGGGGCGGTCTTTGTCTGTGTGCACATTTTTTATGTATCACAGATACTTGCACTGGTGGTTGCAGCGATTTTTGCAATTATCTATTTTGCCTATATTAAGTTTGTGCCAAAGTATGCTTATGCGATTTTTGCGATTCCCATTGCGTTTCCATTACATCTTGTATACGGGATTCCGGTTTTATTAGGGCTGATGCTGTCACCGGTAGCTATCGTGCCGATTATCTGCGGAGTGGGAATTTACTATCTGCTGCAGGCGGTAACTTATGTTGTAAGTACATCAACAGATACCAGTATTAATATATATCATGCTGTTTTAAAGCAGTTTTTTGATTCCAAAGAAATGTATGCAATGATTATTATTTTTTCCTTTGTCGCTGTCCTTGTATACATTCTGCGCAACAGAGAGTGGAATTACTCCTTTGAAATTGCGATTGTTGCTGGTATTGTCAGCAATGATATTTTACTTTTGCTTGTTAAGTATCTGCTGGATATTAATATAAATGTAGGACTTTTTTTCGTAGGAAGTATTTTTTCTGGTGCATTTGTTTGGATTCTCCACTTTATGCATTTGGCGCTGAATTATGCCGGAGTAGAAAACCTGCAGTTTGAAGATGAGGAATATTATTATTATGTGCGGGCGGTGCCAAAGATGAATGTCGCAGCGCCAAGCAAGCATGTGAAAAAGATTAATGCAAGACATTTCTCAGAACATATGCAGGGTATGAAGGATGGGAAGGAAACAGTACAGAAATGAGGTGAATTATGGATTCTATAATGCAGGTGATTCGGGATACCATCTATTTTCTGTCATTACCGAAAATGACGCTGGTTGATGTATTAGAAATAATAATTATATCTACTGTTTTGTACCATATTATCATGTGGGTAAGAAAGACAAGAGCATGGAATTTGTTAAAAGGAATTGCTGTACTGCTATTATGTTATCTGATGGCATATTTCCTGAATATGAATGTAATCTTATGGATTTTTAATAAAACACTGGCCATTGGTATTACTGCCCTTGCGGTAGTATTCCAGCCGGAACTTCGTAAGGCATTGGAAGAACTGGGCAGGAAAAATTTTGTGACCTCCCTGATTCCATCCCCTGATTCCAAGGACAAAGAAGTTCTTTTTTCAGACCGTTCTATCAATGAAATTGTTAAGGCAACAGTAGAACTGGCAAAGGCAAAGACGGGGGCTTTAATTATTTTGGAAAAGGATATCAGCCTTGCAGAATATGAGCGCACAGGAATTACGATTGATTCTGCCATTAGCAGCCAGCTTTTAATTAATATCTTTGAACATAATACGCCATTACATGACGGTGCCGTTATTTTAAGAAATGACCGAATTGTTTCGGCAACCTGTTATCTTCCTTTATCTGATAATCTTGGATTGTCAAAGGAACTGGGAACAAGGCACCGTGCCGGAGTGGGTATCAGCGAAGTAAGTGACAGCACAACGATTATTGTATCAGAGGAGACAGGAAAGATATCTGTGGCAATCCGTGGAAAGCTGCTTCGCAATGTGGATGGAGAGTTATTAAAGAAGAAGATGGGGGAACTTCAGGGTAAGAGTTTGGAAGGAAAGGAAAAGAAATCGTTTTCCATTCGGAAGGGGGTACAGCGCATTAAATTACGTGCTGTCAAAAAGGAAAAATAGCGCTTTATAAAGGGCATTTGATAAGACAGGCAGGAGGGATATGTGTGGACAAGGAAAAGAGGGAAGAAAAAAAGCAGAATTTTATAGAATTATATAAAAAAATCTTTTTTAATAATCTTTCTATTAAATTAATATCCATCGTGGGAGCAGTCCTGGTATGGCTTTTGATTATTAATATTGATGACCCGTATAAGACAAAAACTTTTTTGGTTCGTGTAGAAACGGTAAATGAGGAAGCCCTGCATTCCGTAAATAAAGTGTATGAGATTGTAGAGGGTAGTACGGCAAGTGTTTCTGTACGTGGAAAGAGAAGTATTGTAGATAAACTGACGACAGATGATATCAGTGCAACAGCAGATTTATCGGAGCTTTCTTCTGTGAATGCAGTTGCAATCAAAGTAAGGCTGAAAAGGGGGACATCTTCGGATGTGGCTTTGGAATGCAGTCAAGTGCTGAAAGTGTCTCTGGAAGACATGGATAAGAAACAGTGGAGACTTACGGTAGAGACGGAAGGGACGCCGGCAGAGGGATTTTATGTAGGAGAATGTACGACAAGACCGGCTGTGATTGAGGTGACCGGAGGCAGCTCCGTAATCGACCGGATTAAAACGGTCCGCGTAACTGTAAATGTAAATGGGGCAAGCCAGAATATTACAAAGTCGGTGGAGCCGGTTGCTTATGATAAGAGAGGAAACCGTATTTCATCGTCTACCCTTTCATTTAGCGATTCCATGATTCGGGTACGTGCAAAGCTTTTGCAGAGAAAGACGGTTCCTGTAAAGCTCAAGGTATCCGGTACGCCGGCGAAGGGGTACGAGTTCGTAGAGGCAGGCTGCCTGCCGGAAGAGATTGAAATAGCCGGCTCGGAAAAGAAGCTTTCTCAAATCTCCCAGATTGTTATTCCTGTGGATGTTACCGGCCTGACAAATGCTTATGGGGATGTAGAGAAGGAAGTTTTGATAGAAGATTATTTGCCGGATGATATTACGGTACTGGAAGATTACCAGAGAATTACCGTTAACATAACGATAGAAAAACGGATACGAAAGAAGATTCAGATTCAGACAACGAAAGTCATGCTCAGCAATGTAGGAGAAAACTTCCTTGCAGCAATTTACGGCAATATGAGTATTTTGGATTTGGTAGTTGAAGGAAGGGAATCTGTTCTGGAAGAATTATCGGAGGCGGAAGTTTCTGCTTATGTTGACTGTTTGGGGCTGGAAGAGGGGATTCATACGCTTCCGGTTAAGATAGAGCTAACGGATGGCTGTAAGCAAATCAAGAAGCCTAAAGTTTATGTACTGATTTCAAAAAAGGCATCTTCCAATGAGGCGTCACCGGTACCAGGTAGGACGCCAGAGCCTTATGAAGGTGTAGCGCTGCCAACAGGGACGCCGGATAGCAGGGAAGATTAGCACTCAAAAAGCGCACCACGCTGGTGCGCTTTTTGTTAGGGGAATGCGTGAATATTCCCCTTATCCGCTTAATAGGAAAATTAGGAAAATGGAGAGCGGATAACGGGTTGAATCTGTTTTCCTTTCAGGGCGGCTTCAATGGTTTCTGGAATCAAATCAACATGGGCAATCATAGAATTGGTTTTCTTTATATAATTGTCCTGCCCAAAAGGAACAAAATAGATATTTTTTGTGTTCATCAACTGTCCTAAATTCGTAAAGTTCATGCCCAGGGCATCATTTGTGGATACGGAAATAATCAATGGCTTTTCATTGCGCAGATGGGCTTTTGCTGCCATCAGTACGGTAGAGTCTGTAATGCCATGGCACAGCTTTGCAAGAGTATTTCCAGTACATGGCGCGATGACAAGGGCATCCAGATACCCCTTTGGGCCAATTGGTTCTGCTTCAGGAATGGTAAAAATACCCTTATTTCCTGTGATTTCCTGTACTTTGGAAACAAAATCATCTGCTTTCTGGAAACGGTTATCTAAAGTAGATGATTTCTCGGAAAAAATGGGAATGATATTAAAATTCATCTCTGCCATTTTCTCCAGCACTTCAAGGATTTTCTGATAAGTACAAAAGGAGCCGGTAATAGCAAAACCCAGTGTAACCGGTTCTGATTTTGTGTTCTTCATATTAAAACTCCATTCTAATTAATTTATAGGAAACGCAGTAAACGCATTTTTTCTATGCGTTTACTATAATTTTTCCTGTATTTGGTCAAATAATATCCTGGCTGAGGTTTTTGGTGAATATTTACCCGGAATCCCAGGACAGTGTTTTGCCGTAATTCCTTTCTTGATACAGTAGTTGAAATCAGTACCACCAGGTTTCGAGGCAATATCAATTATGACGGCATCAGCTTTTAGCTGGTCGATAACAGAAGCATCAATTACCAGTGCAGGTGCTGTATTAAAAAGAATATCAAATTCTTTGTAGGAAGGCTTTGTCAGAAGACGATACCCATATGCCTTTGCGCGGGCCTTTGCTATTTCATCTCTGGTGGAAATACTTACCTGGCACTTCAGCCCTGAGAGCTTATCGGCAAGAATCTCCCCGCATTTTCCAAAGCCAATGACCAGAACATGGCTTTGGTGGAGGTTAATGTCGCTTGTCTGGATTGCCTGACAGATAGCGCCTTCTGCGGTTGCTACTGCGTTTTCAATGGCAATGGCCGGATATTTGAAGTAATCAATACAGGTTATATTCTGAGCTTCACAGAAAGCGGTAAAATCAACTGGAAGATTGCCGCCAAGTACGATATGCTGCGGAGTCAGGTTGTCTTTAATGCGGCTTAAAAGTTCGGCAGATACTGGAATTGGGAGAAGTACAAGAATTTTCTCCTGCTGCTCTTTTGATGTGGCTGATACCAAATCAAGTTCAGGTGACACTTCTGCTAAAATCACATGATAACCGCTGTTTATAAGAAATTCGCTTAAATATCGCTGACGACGGTCAGTTTCCGTAGGAAGAGATAGATTCGTCTGCATGGAAAGCCTCCTTGTGTTCTGACTGCTGTCTTCGAAAAGAATAGGGCAGGCAAATGTTACTTTTGTTATGAATATCTTATGCAGTTTTTTGAAATGTGCGACAGCATCGCTGGCAGGTTTTACGCATGGTGTTTAGAACAGCCGTGAATAGTAACGACAGAAAAGAAAATTTGCATATATTGTTCACTTTTGATATAATTAAGAAAAATAGTTACTATTTACGGCTGGTTTAGCAACCATAGGCAGCGAAGCTGTTTTGGCTTACGCATAGTGTTTAGAACGGCTGTGGATAGTAAGAAGAGATTATGTTTTGGAGGATGAAGAAAATGTTTTGTAGAAATTGTGGAAATCAGATGGCGGATAATGCTGCCGTATGTGTAAAATGTGGAGTTGCTGCAGGAAGTGGTATAAGCTATTGTCCAAATTGCGGGCAGCCTGTTATGCCGGGAGCACAGGCATGTACAAATTGTGGCTGCTTTTTGCCTCAGCCAGTTCCGGTTGGTGAGCAGAAGTCAAAACTTGCTGCCGGATTATTAGGTATCTTTTTAGGCGGACTTGGTATACATAACTTCTATCTTGGCAAGACGAACCGCGCACTGGTTCAGCTTTTAGTCAGCCTGATTGGTGGAATCATTACCTGTGGTTTAGCAGCGGTTGCCATGGAAATCTGGGGACTGGTAGAAGGTATTATGATATTAACAGGAAGTATTGCTGAGGATGGAAAGGGAATTCCATTGAAAGACTGAGGCTTTTTAAAAAGCATATAGGAGGGAGCCGACACAAGATGATAAAGGTTGCAATGTGTGAAGACAGCAGGACGGATAGAGAACTTTTAAAGAAGATTATTGAATATCTTATGAAAGAACGGGGGCTTTCTTTTCAGATTGATGTCTATGAAAATGGTGAAAAGTTAATAAGCAGTTATGGTAATCATCCCTGTGATTTAATATTTTTAGATATTGTAATGGGTGGAATCGACGGAATTGAAACAGGCAGAAAAATCCGTGAGATGGATTCAAAGGTGGAAATCGTATGTTGTACTTCCAGTGAGGATTTTGCGATTGCCGCCTATGAGATTCATGCAATGGGTTATCTCTTAAAGCCATACGAACCGGGAAGAATTGGAGCAGTTTTAGATTATTATGTACAGAAGCATCCACAGGAGAACCAGAATTTCATTGAGGTGAAATCACACCGAAAATCGGTTATTATTCCATATAAGGATATTATTTACATGGAATCAGATAATAAAGTGGTGTATATTCATACAACAACACAGGGAGATGTTAAGGTCTATAACCGTCTGGATGTATTAGAGGCAGAGATTACAGATGAGCGTTTTTTACGCTGTCATCAGAGTTATTTTGTAAATATGCAGTACATTGCAGGATTGGTGGATTCTGATTTTATTATGATAACAGACAGCATGATACCAATCCGCAAGAGCGGGAGAAAGTTGATTATAAAACATTACGAAGAATTTTTGAAAGAAAATCTGCAAAAAGAGGAATCACAAAATAAAATCTAAAAAAATTGTGAAATGGATTGCAATTATAGTCTTGTTTTGTTATAGTAGTCCTTATAT
This sequence comes from uncultured bacterium, assembly GCA_947643145.1. Taxonomy (GTDB): domain Bacteria; phylum Bacillota; class Clostridia; order Lachnospirales; family Lachnospiraceae; genus Butyribacter. Next base: position 20,941 of record CANRVD010000016.1, read on the forward strand.
AAGCAGAGTTATATGAAATTAGGTGTGACAGATTACATCATAAATCTTATGAATGGAGGACTAGTTTATGAAAATTAAGACACTAACTGAAAGTGAAAAAGTGACAATGAAATGCGTATGGGATTTAGGTGATGGTACTAGGTTGGCACACATTCTGGCGTTAGCAAATGAAAAATATGGGAAGGAGTGGAAATCTCAGACCGTATCTACATTTCTTGGCAAGCTGGTAGCGAAAGGGTATATTGAGCAGTATCGGGATGGAAGATATTACTGCTATCGTATATTAATTAGTAAAAGAACATATCGTTGTCAGGAGCTGGCAAGAGACCTTGCATTTTGGGATGATGGAGATATTAATTTGCTCGCGGAAGAACTATTGGATGATGAGACCTTTACAGCAGAAGAGAGAGAAACATTGAAAAAAGCAATGAGGTAATAAATTTTTGTAAGGATAAAATAGGGCAGCGCAGTGGCGCTGCTTTTTGTCTAATATAGTTACTATTCACGCTTCCTTATAAAAAACGAGCAGACTCGTCGTGCTTGCACGTAAGAGGATGCTTGCTTTCTATAAGGAATGTTTGGAACGGCCGTGGATACGAACTTAACAGAATTGTTTTAGATAGGAAAGGTTGGGATAATGAGAAAGAAAATGGAAAGAGGATGGAAGAAAGCTCTTTTGTGCGCAGGTGCGGTGCTGTTGCTTGGTGGTTGTGGAAAGGCAAAGGAAGCATATGACAAAGGAATGGAGCTTGCAAAGGACGGTAAATATGAGAAATCACTGCCGTACTTTGAAGAGGCAATCAAAGAGAGCAGTGAGCAGGCAGAATATTATATTGGTTATGGAATGGCGCTAAATTATTCGGGACGTTATGAAGATGCCAAGGCGGAATTTGATAAGGTGATTCAGGATAAGGATAATAAGATTTCCAAAGAAAATAATAAGCAGGTGTATTATGGACTGGCGATTGCAGAATATAACCTGGGAGAATATGATAATGTCATTGAATGCTGTGAAAATGCGCTTTCTATAGAATATCTGGAGGATATGGATTGCGATATCCTTTATACCCGTATGTCATCTTTTTGTCAGAAGGAAGAGTGGGCAGATGCGAGAAAGGACTGTCAGGAAATTATTAAGAAGAATAAGAGGTATTATGATGCCTATTTTTCGCTGGCTGAAATTGAGCAGAGACTGGGAAATCAAGATGAGGCGGTAAATGCATATCTGACACTGATTGAGGAAGATAAGAGTTATTATGATGCTTATTTTGGCTTGTATGGGCAGTATCTTGCTTCAGGCCGGGAGGAGGCGGCAAATGAGCTGTTAGAGCAGTTAACAATGCTTGATACAAAAGAAGCGGAGAATATGATGGTAATAGGAAGGGCATATTTATGCAGAAAGGAATATGACAAGGCGGAAGAAAATCTAAATCTGGCATATTCTGGAAACTGTAAGGAGAGCAAGTATTACCTGGGCCTTTTATATATGGAAGAAAAAGAATATGAAAAAGCTCTTGAAGCTTTTCAAACCTATGTGGAAGAAAACAAAGAGGATTTCCATGTGGAGGCATACTGTCAGTTGGCTTCGATTTATATTGAGCAGGCAGAATATGAGAAAGCACGGGGGATGATTGAAAAGGGAATGACTTATGGAAGCGGCAGTGCGGTACAGGATTTAAAAAAGACAGAAGTGATTCTGTGCGAAAGGCAGAATAACTATCAGGAAGCGCTTTCCCTTGCAAAGGAATACCGGAAATTGTATCCTGCGGATTCCGGGATGAAAAAAGAAATATCATTTATTAAGACGCGGTTGAAGAAATAATTTGGTGTAGTAGGAAATAAGTTCCTAATCGTAGAGTGAATTCTTATACAGTACATGAGTGTGCTGTATATTATTCCGTCGATATTTAACCGTTGGAGTAATGAGGCATGGAAATGCAGAAGTGGAGGTTGATTTGGCAGAGGAATTATATGATACAGCGGAAAGAGAAGAAAAAATTGTTCTGGTTGGCGTGGCGACAGAGGAAGAGGAGGATACCTGGAAGTCGTTAGATGAATTGGAAGAGTTAGGTCAGACAGCAGGGGCGGTTACTGTTGCAATGGTAGTGCAGAACAGAGAAAGAGTGCATCCGGGGACGTATATAGGAAAAGGGAAGATTCAGGAGATTAAGGAGCTTGTCAGGAAGGAGCGGGCAGATTGTGTTGTGTGTGATGATGAACTGACACCGGCGCAGTACCATAATCTGCAGGAAATGTTAGAGGTAAAGGTAATTGACAGGACTGTTATGATTTTAGATATCTTTGCCAAAAGGGCATCTACCAGTGAAGGAAAACTGCAGGTAGAACTTGCACAGCTTCGGTACCGGGCATCCCATTTGATTGGAGGGCGTTCAGAGCTTTCCAGACTGGGAGGCGGAATCGGGACAAGAGGGCCGGGTGAGCAGAAATTGGAGATGGACCGCAGGCTGATAAAGGAACGCATTACTTTTGTGCGGAAAGAACTGATGCAGGTGCAGAGAACAAGAGAGCTGACAAGGAAAAAGCGGCAGGAGAATCCGGTTCCGGTGATAGCGATTGTCGGCTATACCAATGCCGGAAAGTCCACTTTATTAAATAAGCTGACTGGAGCAGGTGTTTTATCAGAGGACAAGCTGTTTGCAACACTTGACCCTACGACAAGAAAGTTTAAGCTGGAAAATGGAGAGGAGATGCTTTTTACCGATACGGTAGGTTTTATTCATAAACTGCCGCACCATTTGATTCAGGCATTTCGCAGTACATTAGAAGAAGCGAAGTATGCAGATGCGATTCTGCATGTGGTAGACTGCTCTAATCCGGATATGGATGCGCAGATGCAGACGGTGTATGAGACATTGCAAAAGCTGGGAGTAGGTGACAAACCGATTGTTACGGCATTTAACAAAGTAGATGCCTTGGAAACAGAACAGACATTAAAAGATTTACAGGCAGACAAAACAGTGCGTATTTCAGCGAAGTATGGGAATGGTATTGATGAAATGCTTGCATTGCTCAGTGATATTTTAAAATCAAACAAAGTCCTGCTAGAAAAGACATTTTCTTACGAAGAGGGGGACAAGGTGGCAAAATTACGGAAATATGGGCAGATGTTAGAAGAAGAGTACCGGGCGGAAGGAACATTTGTGAAGGCATATATTGACAGGGAGTATTTATATATTTTTGAATGATATTTAACCGCCGAAGTAATAACTTTGCATAATGTTAAAAACAGCCTTGAATCAGTGGCTTTGCATGGCGTTGCAGACAGGAGGAAAGATTGAATCTTATTGTATGCGTGGATTCCCGTTGGGGAATTGGAAACAGAGGGGATTTGCTTGTAAGCATTCCGGCAGATAAAAGGATGTTCAAGGAGAGAACAACAGGAAAAGTTGTTCTTGGAGGACGGAAAACCATGAAGGGGCTGCCGGGAGGAACGACTTTGAAGGGGCGGACCAATATTGTCCTGACTTCCAAACAGGATTATACTTTTGGGGATGCCGTGATTGTCCATAGTATGGAGGAAGCCTTAGTGGAACTGCAGAAGTATCCAGAAGACAGTATATATATTATAGGCGGTGGTAAAGTATATGAGCAGTTTCTGCCGTACTGTAAGAAAGCGTATGTGACAAAAGTAGATTACTGTTATGAGGCAGATACCTTCTTTCCAAATTTGGATGAGCAGGAGGACTGGGTTCTGACACATGATTCAGAGGAACAGACCTATTATGATTTGGAATATTATTTCACGATTTATCAAAGGACAAAAGGTTTAGTGTACTGATTATATCTGGTGAAACTCCGCAGAATAAATTTTCATCAGTAAGGCGGAGAAGGGAGGCGATGCGGCGGCATCGTTGACCGCCGACAACGAAGTCTGATGGAAATTATTCTGTATGAAACAGAAAGGCAACCTATTGCCCGTACTATCCTTTATAAGACATGTTTTGAATAAAATTTGGAAAAGCTTCCTATTATAATAGGTTGAAGTTTTTTGTTAGTGCACCGACTTCGTTGGTGCACTTTTTTTTATATCGCTCAGTGCTTTTAGATACCCAATTAATTCTCCTCGGAATTCAATCTGCTTTTCTTTAGGGAGCTGGTGGATTAATGCAATCCAGTCAGCGTCTTCCTTCGTGTAATAACAGGAAAGATTATCTGTTCCGGTGACCAGATAATCAAGGCTTACATTAAAAAAGTCTGCAATTTTAATAACAGCATCAAGAGAAGGTTTTTGTTTTCCGCTTCGCCATTTCCCTACAATCCCGTTTCCGAGGGAAAGTTTTTGGCAAAAAGCGGCATCAGAAAGACCGGAACCTTCAATCAGATTCAAAATTCTTTCGAGCATAAAAATTCCTCATAGCGAATTATCTAATTTTGTCTTGACAAATAGATAATTCGCTACTATACTTATAATAGTGTTTGCTAGATTTGCGTATAGCATGTACTAAAATGCGCCAGCTATTGATAGTTATAGTGTGCTGAGTCAGGGTTACAGCATACTAGAAATGTTGTTAGACAAATATCTATAGCTGGCGTAGTTAAAGACATATCTTATTATTATACCATTTTTGCATTATTTTAAGCAAGTTTTTTTCGAGCGGTGTAGATGATAAGGAAACACAAGCGGTTAGCATACTAGATGTATAGGAGGGAAATGATATGAAATTTAAATGGAAAAAGCTGGCAGCAGTTGGGACAGCTATGGCGCTCTGTCTGTCTGCTGTGTCAGTACCAGTGAACGCGATGGATGCATATGTATATGTAAAAAGCATTGCGCTGAATAAGAAAGCGGTGACTCTTTATGTAGGTGCTTCGGAGAGCAAGTCTTCTGTTAAATTAAAAGCAACAGTTAAGCCAAGTATTGTAAAAGCAACCTGGATCTCTACTAATAAAAAAGTGGCATCTGTTTCCCAGAAAGGACTTGTAAAGGCAAAAAAAGCAGGAAAGACAACAATTATTGCAAAGGCAGCTTCTAGACAGGCGCGGTGCAAGGTTACGGTAAAGAAAATTGTAAGAAAAGTAAAGAAGATTACGGCTGCAAATAAAACAATTACCGTAAATAAAGGAAAAACAAAGAAATTAAATATTACGGTGCTGCCAAAGAATGCAACCTTAAAGACAGTAACGTATAAATCGGCAAACAAGAAAATTGCAACAGTGAGCCAGGCGGGCAAGGTAAAGGGAGTCAAGGTTGGAAGTACTAAGATTACAGTATCCGCAGTAGATGGCAGTAAGAGGAAGCTGACAATAAAGGTCAAGGTAGTAGATGGCAGTGCGGCAGAGCCAACGGATGAGCCGACGACGGAACCAACGGCAGAACCTACAGGGGAACCAACAACGGAACCAACGGCAGAGCCGACAATGGAACCGACAACGGAGCCTACAACAGAACCTACGGCAAAGCCTCCGTTCAGTCAGGGATTTCCGGTGGATCCAACACCGGTTCCAGATGGGACACCATCTCCAGAACCATTTACAACTCCGGTGGAAGGCGAAAAGGATGAAGATGGCAATACAACATTTGAACTGGATGAAGAGACAGATTATCTTATCAAAGCTGTAGTTGATGGAGAGGAAGTTGAACTGGTAACAAATGATGGTACTTTCTCGCCTGTTGATTCGATTTTGAAAAGGCTTGATACAGACAAAACAATAGAAGAAATCTGTGATGCTTTTTATAAGAAAGGAACAATGGGAGGAGTGTTTACCTATACACCGGCAGCGGGTGTTGCAGTTTCTGTGGTAAAGGATGCTGATTCGAACCAGGCCAAGCTGGATATTTCAGGGATGTCTGGTGGTATGTCGGGAAAGTATGATTTTACGATGACAGAGTCGGATGGTGTATGTACGATTAGTGGACAAAAGGATGCTGACAATTATTTTGGGGCGGATGTGCAGAAAAATGCCGACGGTTCCTATACGCTTAGTAATATCGCGGGTGTACAGGATGGAAAGCCGATGGGGCTTTTGGCGCTCCTTGGCAGTGATGCAAAGGTGAATGCATCATCCGGTGCAGGAGGCTCTAGTTTGTCGATACTTACCGGTGGAGAGCAGATTCTTCTGAGTATCGGTGAAGATGGGAATGTATCCATGAAACTTCCGGAAGCATATATGGAAAAATATCAGATTGAAATTTTTAAATAATGATTCGATGCTGGTATCATCCAATTTAACTTCCGAAGTAATAAGTTGGATGATACCGGAGCTAAACTGTCAGAAACGGCATGGAGGATGATTGTGAAAAGAGAACGAAAAAAGAGATGGATTAGTTTGATGCTTATTATCAGCCTGCTTCTGTGCAGCAGAAGCAGTGTCTGTGCCGCGTCAAAAAAGATGTCGGTCAAATTAAGCAAAAAAACGTGCTCCATTGCTGTTGGCAGTAAATTTAAGCTAAAGGCAGCAATACAGGGCAAGGTAAAAGGTGTAAAAATTACGTTTAAAAGCTTAAATAAAAAGATAGCCAGTGTCAGCAAAAAGGGAGTTGTAACAGGAAAAAAGGCAGGTAAGGCCAAAATCAAGGCTTCCATTCAGGAGAAAAAGATATCTGCTGTATGTGTTGTTACGGTGAAGAAAAATTCTGTTAAAGAGAATAAGCCGGAGGTAAGCAAAAAACCGTCTGCTACGATAGCACCAGACAGCACAGAGGCACCGAATGAGACGGAAAAGCCACAAAGCACGGCAAAACCGCAAAATACGGCAGAGCCAGAAGCTACAACAGAACCGTCTGCTTCCAAAGAGCCGAATCAGACATCTGTTCCTGTCATATCATCCGATACGCTGTTAGTTCTTGTGAAGTATGACAAAGACAAGGATATGACGGTATTCTTGCTGAACAGAGGCTATGAAGGGAAAGTGCATATTAGTTTTCAGGATGAAACCTTTACCATGTCAGGAAAAGTAAAAGAAGCATTACTGATTCTTCAGAACAGTTATATTACGAAGACAAATCATGCCGGTACAATCAAAGTGAGCAGAGTATACCCTGAAACAAACTGGTCACTGGAGGATTTGAGGACGAATACAGTGTATTCTATGTCGATTGAGACAAAGAATACGTATGATACGTCATATAAAAACTGTGGGGCAATTTATTTTCAGGGGGATGTTACCTCTGTAATTGGTGTGTATTAAGGAAATTGCCCTGTTTGGAATGGAGGAAGAGATGAGGCAGGCGTTTGGCAGGATTTTGGCTGGAGTGGCAGCGGTTTTGTGTGTGGCATCGGTTGCCTGTGCGGCAGGAATTAATGCGAACGAACAGCGTGTTTTAAGTGAGGTCTCAAAACCGTTTTCCTATAATGGAAAAACCTATTTGGTAAAGAGTCAGAATATCGCAGAGGGCAGATCCATGCTGTCAGATGAGGATATTGATTTGACGGCTGCGGAAGCAAATGAATGTATCAGCCGGTTCCGCCAGAGTTATGAGGAGCTGGTATCGGAAGGATATTGTGAGGAGCAGGCCGGAAGTGAACAGACAGAGCCTGATATACAGGCAAGTCCTGCAAGAAAGCATTCAAAGCAGGAGGCAGCAATTAATAAAGAATATCTGAAACAAATGCTCGGCAGTCCCGGGAAAGAAAAAGCGGAAAAGAAACCTGCTGTGGAAGGAGAAACAGAGGTCAGAGCTTCTCTGGCACAGGCATCTCCAGCACCAACAGCGGATGTCTGGCTGGAAAATGATACCACAGAAGAAGTTATGGAGTTTGACAGTCAGGATATCAGCAATGCTGTCGGAAGGCAGCTTACCATATCATATGATAAAAAGGAATTAAAGATATCAGGGAAAGAGGAGAAGGAAGAAATTGACAGATATACGAAGCAGGGATTACGCATTTGGAAAATTATTTTTCTAATCCTCTCCGTTTTTACAGGAATCGTGATGGTAAGCATGCTTGGCTGCATTGGAATGATGAACAGGCACCGCAGAAGAAAAAGAGGGGTGAAAAAAGTATTTGCAGTATTGGCAGGGATTTGTGTTACCGGCTGGTTCTCTTTTCTTCTGATTGCCTGTGGTTTGTTTTTTGGTGTGTATAGTAAAAGCGGTATACACCGTCAGTTAATGGAAAGCGATTATTTTACCGGAGTTGCACAGATGGTGCAGACACAGACGGTAGAAAGGCTTATGCACAAAGAGTATGACAGAGCGATAGCAGAAGAAGTTTTTCATTTATCGAATATATACATAGAGGAAAAGCAATATATTGATGATGTGCTTTCCGGTAGGAAGGATGCAAGTGTTTCCGTTGAAAAGATTCATTCGCTGTTAGAGGAAAAGCTTAGGCAGGAGGATAGTGCTGCAGATGCAGAGTTAGTCGCGTCGATTGAAACAGATTATAAGAATATTCTGCACTTTGAACTGGGAAAGCGGCTACGAATTAGCAAGGAAGCATGGCTTCCGTGGTTTTATCTGACAGCCGCCGCCGGAGTTGCGGTATCTGCTTTTCTCGCAGTTTTAGTGTGGATTATGTATGGACACTGGTATAAGGTGGCACAGGTACACGGAAGCGGGCTGTTTGTGGCCTCGCTTGCTGTAACAGCGGCTGCTGTCGCGGCAGGAACCAGCCGAATCGAAGAAAAGTTTTTTGTAAAACCAGCATTTTATTATGAATTTATCAAAAAATATATCCGGTGGGATATTCAGGTTTTTTTCTATGTCGGGTGTACGGGACTGCTTCTTGCGGCTGGTATACTTGCAATCAAGATGCATTATAAAAAAATGTATCATTAGCAGAGGGTAGCAGAGATGACAGGATATTATGATATGCATACCCATATCCTTCCGGGGGTAGACGATGGTGCAAGGGATTTGCAGGAGACGATGGAAATGCTTTATCAGGCTTATTTGGAAGGAATCCGTCATATTGTTGTAACACCTCACTTTGCACTGGACAGTAGAAATATGCCAGTCAGGGAGCTGATGGATAAGTTTGAGGAAGTAAAGAGAGTGGCGCTTCACACGGTTCCCGCAATGGATTTTTCCCTGGGAAATGAGCTTATGAACAGTACAGGAATGGTAAATGCGCTAAATGAAGGCAGGGCGCTTACATTAGGGGGAACCTCTTACATACTGGTAGAGTTTTTACCAAAGGATAGTTACAGGAAAATATATGCTTCCCTGCACAATTATATTATGAATGGCTATATTCCAATTGTGGCACATGTGGAGCGTTATGATGCGCTTATTCGCAGAACAGACAGGATGGATGAACTTATCAATATAGGGGTTCTTTTTCAAATGAATACAAACAGCCTGGTTGGAGGAAAACGCCGCAGGAATGTATCGTATCACAGAATGCTGTTAGAGGAAGGTTATATCCATCTGCTTGGAAGTGACTGCCATAGGAGTGACAGCCGCAGCCCTTTGATGAGAGGGGCTTTGCAGGATTTGCCGGGAGAGCTTTTAAACAGCGGTGCCATGCAGGCAGTCCTAGCGGAAAATCCGAAAAAGATTCTTGCAGATAAATATATTTGAAGGAGTATGGAATGGAGAAGCAGGATAATGAAGAAATAGAAATTAACCTTTTAGAGCTTTATGGCGTGCTAAGGGAAAAGATAGTGAGTATCCTTGTTTCGGCGGTTATTTTTGCTACGCTTTTTGGATTTGGAACTCTCTTTTTAATTGAGCCAAAGTACGAATCCACGGCCAAACTCTATATTGTCAGCCAGACGTCAGGCATCACTTCCCTGACGGATTTGCAGGTGGGAAGCCAGTTGGCGCAGGATTATATTGTGCTGGTAGAAAGCAGGCCGGTACTTGAGAAAGTAATTGAAAACCTTTCCCTGCGCCTGACTTATGAGGAACTTTTGGAGATGCTTACCCTGAACAATCCAAACGATACGCATATTCTGGAGATTACCGTCAGAACGGATGACCCGTATATGGCAAAGGAGATTGTTGATGAGACAAGTAAAGTGTCGGGAGAGAGAATTGCAGCAATTATGAATATCAGTGAGCCGACAGCCGTCGAGTATGGACATTTGGAAGACAGCCCATGCAGCCCGAATGTCAAAAAAAATATTGTTTTTGGCGCATTAGCTGGTATTTTTCTAAGCGTGGCATTCATTATTGTCTCCTATCTGCTGAATGATTTGATTTGTACAGAAGCAGATATTGAGAAATACCTTGGACTGAATACCTTAGGAATGATTCCGGTAGAGGAAGGCACGACAAGACAGATGATGATTGATAAGAGAAAGAGAGGAAGGTGGAGATTTGGGGCAGGTAACCTTTGAGATACGCAAGAAAATGGATTACAGAACCAGTGAGGCATATAAGTCCCTGCGTACCAATATCCAGTTCTGCGGGGCAGATGTAAAGGTCATCAGCTTTACAAGCTGTACGCCAAATGAAGGAAAATCCAGTATCAGCTTCAATCTGGCGGTTTCCTTTGCAGAAAGTGGGAAAAAGGTGATTTTGATTGATGCAGATATGCGGAAATCCGTGCTTGCAGGGCGCTACAAGGTTGGAAGCATCAAGGGCGGCCTCGCTCATTTCCTTGCCGGACAGAAGGCGCTTAACGATGTGTGTATGCAGACAGATATTGAAAATATGGATATTATATTTTCCGGGCCGTTTGTTCCCAATCCGGCGGAGCTGTTAGAAAGTGAACTCTTTTCCAGATTAATTTCATACTGCCGGAAAAAGTACGACTATGTTCTGATTGACACCCCGCCGCTTGGGTCGGTCATTGACAGCGCAATTGTTGCAGGAGAAGTGGATGGTGCGGTGATTGTTATTGAAGCGGATGCCATTAGCTATCATTTCGTCCAGCAGGTAAAAAAACAGCTTGAGCGGAGCAATGTAAGAGTGCTGGGTGCTGTTTTGAATAAAGTACCGCTTGAGAAGGGGAAATATGGTTATGGAAAATACGGAAAGTATTATAGCAGATACTATGGTGATTATTACGGAAAGTATGGAGCAGAATGAGGTAAATGAGTACATGTGAAAAGTCAGGGGAAAAGAACCAGTTAGCAATAAGAGAAAAAATAGAATTTCATTTTCATCTGGAACACTGGCAGGTAGTGATGCTGTTTCTGTTAGCATATGATGCCTGTACCGTTGCAGTTTCTTATTTTGCCGCACTCTGGATACGCTTTGATTGTGCATTTCAGGCGATTCCATTGGAGTATTTGAACGCATATTATGGATTTATTCCATTTGATATGCTGTTTACTTTAGTCATATTTTGGTTGTTACGCCTGTATAAAAGCATCTGGCGTTTTGCAAGCTATGATGAACTTTTGCGGGTAACCATTGCAACAGGCATTACACTGGTCTTTCATATCCTTGGAATTACAATATTTATTAGAAATATGCCAATATCCTATTTTTTGTTTGGGATTATCATACAGTTTATTTTGACATTGGGCATCCGTTTTGCCTACCGCTTTATTATCCTGCTTCGTGGAAGGAGGATAAATGAAGAAGAGGCTTACCGAAAACGTGTCATGATTATTGGAGCCGGAGAGGCGGGGAAGATGATTCTTCGTGATATCAAGGGTTCCCGTATTCTGAGTGAGCAGGTCTGCTGCATGATTGATGATGATTCGAATAAGTGGGGGCGGTATATGGAGGGAGTACTGATTGTCGGAGGATCGGATTGCATTATGGAATCGGTGCAAAGGCATGGTATTCAAAAAATATATGTTGCATTGCCAAGTGTAAGTATGGAAAGTCAAAGGAAGATTCTTAATATCTGCAAAGAAACCGGATGCGAGCTGAAAAATCTGCCGGGACTATACCAGTTCATGACAGGCCAGGTTAGCGTAGCTTCCATGAAAGAAGTGGAAGTAGAGGATTTGCTTGGCCGTGCGCCTATTCGGGTCAATGTGGATGAGATTTTTCAGTACATAAAGGGAAAGACGGTGCTCATTACCGGTGGAGGCGGTTCGATTGGAAGTGGATTGGCAAGGCAGGTTGCAGAGCATGAGCCAAAGAAATTAATTATCTTTGATGTATATGAAAATAATGCCTATGCAATTCAGTTAGAACTTAGAAAAAAGTACCCGGATTTAGACTTAGCGGTGCTGATTGGTTCTGTCAGGGACAGCCGTAAAATTTTTCAGGTATTTGAACGGTATCATCCTGACATTGTCTACCATGCGGCAGCACATAAACATGTGCCGCTAATGGAGGAGAGTCCTTGTGAGGCAATTAAAAATAATGCCATAGGTACTTATAAAACAGCGTATGCAGCGATGGCAAATAACTGCTCCAAATTTGTGCTGATTAGTACAGACAAAGCAGTAAATCCTACGAATATCATGGGGGCATCAAAAAGACTGTGCGAAATGATTATACAGTCCTTTGACGCTAAGATAAAGGAAGGAAAAGCAGAGGAGATTCCACAGCTCTTTACCCATCTGTTAAAAGACGGAGATACTAGAAAATACGTCCATAAACAGCTTGGGGCGGCTAAGACAGAATTTGTGGCGGTGCGTTTTGGAAATGTGCTGGACAGCAATGGCTCCGTTATCCCTCTCTTTAAGAAACAGATACAAAGCGGAGGGCCTGTGACGGTTACACACCCCGAAATCATCCGGTACTTCATGACAATTCCAGAGGCTGTAAGCCTGGTGATGCAGGCTGGAACCTATGCCCACGGAGGGGAAATTTTCGTATTGGATATGGGCGAACCTGTAAAGATAGATACATTGGCAAGAAATCTGATTAAACTCTCAGGACATAAGCCGGATGTGGATATCCAGATTACCTATATAGGCCTTAGGCCGGGGGAAAAGCTCTATGAGGAGAAGCTGATGGCTGAGGAAGGGCTGGAAAGGACAGAAAATGATTTAATCCATATCGGACATCCGGTTTCCTTTGATGTGGATGGTTTTTTGCGTGAACTGGACAGACTGATGGAAATGGTTTATGAGAATAAGGAGGAAGTCAGGGAGATGGTGAAGGAGATGGTGGGGACGTATCAGCCGGTGGGGGAGAATACCCCTCCCATTGGGGCGGACTTGCTAAAAAGAAGCTAAGTCATGTCTTGTATCTTGCTGTGGGATATTTGACTGCTTAAAAGAGATAAAAGTTGTTACGTCTATTGAGGAAGCAAAAAGGGAGTCAGAATAAATGTTTACCAGAAAAGATAATTTGGAGCCGTTTGAGTCCAAGGTGTGGTTAGCAAGCCCAACCATGCATGGGGAAGAATTGAAGTACATGACAGAGGCATTTGAGACAAACTGGATGTCTACGGTTGGTGAGAACATCACTGAAATTGAAAGAATTATGGCTGAAAAAGTGGGATGTGGATATACAGTTGCCTTATCTTCCGGGACAGCGGCTCTCCATCTTGCCATGAAGTTAGCTGGGGAAAAACTCTATGGTAAAGCAGAAAATGGCAGGGGAGCACTTTTTAACAAGCATGTTTTCTGTTCCGATATGACTTTTGATGCAACCGTTAACCCTGTTGTATATGAAGGTGGGATTCCTGTGTTTATTGATACGGAGTATGACTCCTGGAACATGAATCCCGATGCACTTGAAAGAGCCTTTGAAATTTACCCGGAAGTGAAATTAATTGTCATTGCACATTTGTATGGCACTCCCGGAAAAATCGACGAGATAAAAGTAATTGCAGAAAAACATGAAGCATTAATCGTAGAGGATGCAGCAGAGTCTCTTGGTGCTACATATCAAGGAAAACAAACAGGTACATTTGGCGATTATAACTGTATTTCCTATAACGGAAATAAAATAATTTGCGGCTCGGCTGGCGGAATGTTTCTAACGGATAGTCTGGAGGATGCGAATAAAGTCCGTAAGTGGTCTACACAGAGTCGTGAAAATGCTATGTGGTATCAGCATGAAGAACTTGGATACAACTACCGCATGTCGAATGTCATTGCTGGAGTTGTCCGTGGACAGATTTCATATTTGGAAGAACATATTAAAGCGAAAAAGGCAATTTACTACAGATACAAAGAAGGCCTAAAAGATTTGCCCGTAAAGATGAATCCTGTTCCAAAAGAGTGCGAGCCGAATTATTGGTTAAGCTGCATGATTGTTGACAGGGATGCAATGTGCAGACAAGTAAGAGGGGAAAAGGATGTTCTTTATATTGGAGAGCATGGTAAGTCTTGCCCGGATGAGATTTTAGAGGCAATTAGCAGTATCAATGCAGAGGGGCGTCCGGTATGGAAACCAATGCATATGCAGCCAATCTATAGAATGAATGGGTTTATCACTGAAAATGGTAATGGCAGGGCGCAAACGGACGCTTATGTTGATGGAGAGGTTGTGGATGTTGGTATGGATATCTTTAGCAGGGGGTTGTGTCTGCCAAGTGATATTAAGATGACGGTGGAAGAGCAGGATAGGATTATTGAAGTTGTGAAGAGGTGCTTTGAGTGATGTCCTTAGATAAAGTGGAGGTATATATGAAAGTGTATAAAAATAGTTTCTATGCTAATTATATAAAGAGAATACTTGATATTGCGCTTTCAGTGGTAGGGATACTACTTCTATGGCCAATTTATCTTGTTGTAGCAGTCCTTATAAGGATAAAACTGGGAAGCCCGGTAATTTTTTGTCAGGAACGTCCAGGGAGGAATGAAAAGATATTTAAGTTATATAAGTTTCGATCTATGACAGATAAAAGGGATACGAACGGGGAATTGTTGCCAGATGCAGTAAGATTGACGGGATTTGGAAGGATGTTAAGAAGTAGCAGTTTAGATGAATTGCCAGAGCTTTTTAACATTTTGAAAGGAGATATGAGTGTGGTAGGGCCAAGACCGTTAGCGGTTCAATATTTGTCCTACTATAACGAAACAGAACGACATCGGCATGACGTAAGACCGGGACTTACAGGTTTGGCGCAGGTAAGCGGGAGAACAGCCTTAGAATGGGAAAAAAGGTTTGCGTATGATTTGGAGTATATAGAAAATATTTCTATTGCTATGGATATAAAAATTTTTCTTAAGACGGTACAAAAGGTTTTTTTACACGAAGATATTGTAGAAGCAGGTTGTCAGGGGAATTTTGATGATTTCAGGAGACAACAGCAAAAAGAGGAACAAATAAATGTTACGAGAAATTGGGAGTGATTTTTGGAATAACATCGAACATAATAATGGACTGGAATTTCACATAAGAGGAATTGGTGTTTGTCAGGGGAGGCAATTATATATATCTGGCAGAAGTGCTATCCGGGCATTCGCAAGAGATGTGGAGGTTAGAACTAAAAAGGTATTAATACCAGCCTTTAGTTGTGGGACAGTGATTGTTCCTTTTGTGAGGGAAGGATGGGAAATTGCATATTATGGTATTCATAGGAGTTTAGTGCCAAATAAAAAGAATTTAATAGAATGTATAGAGTCTTTTAATCCCAGTGTGGTATTTCTTCAGAATTATTTTGGCTATGATACATTAAGTGGAATAGAGAATGTTATTGCACTATGCAGGCAAAAAAATATTGTTGTGATAGAAGATTTAACGCAATGTTTATTTTCTGCTTTTAAGAAAACAGAGGCAGATTATTATGTATCAAGTTTTCGGAAATTTATAGCAATTCCAGAAGGGGGAATATTACTATCGAAACATGCAAGTATTGAATGGGAAATAAAGGAAGCAGTTCCTCAGATTTTGGAAGTCGCAAGAGAGGCTTTTGATATTAAGAAAAAATATATGGAAGAAGATTTTAGCATACAGAAGGAGGTATTTCTGGAAAAGTATAGGAATCTAAAGGCTCTTATAGCTGAATATAGTGATATATACCAAATGAATGTGGAATCAAAGAAATTTTTGCAGTGTATTGATAGCCAAATGTTAATACAAAAGCGGAGAGAGAATTATAAAGTTTTATATCATGAATTAGGAACTGTTTCTTGGCTGACTTGCATATTTGGAATTCCAAAATCGACTGAAACACCACTGTACTTTCCGGTTTATATTAATTGTTCTGATAAAAGAGAGGAGATACAGTCGTATCTTTCTTTGGAGAATATATATTGTCCGATTGTCTGGCCGCGTTATATGCGGCAAAGTGAAATAGATAATGATAGTAATTATATTTATGATCATATCTTATGTATTCCCTGTGACCAGAGATATGGATTGGAGGAAATGCAAAGAATTGTGCAGGTCATAAAGAAACTAGAAGGTTAGAGATAATTAATTGTATAAGAGGGCATGATGATATGAATATAAAAGGGAAAATAGTAACATTGCGGGCAGTAGATTATGAGGATATGGAATTAATGCGTGGGATGCTTAATGATCCGGAAATGGAAAAATTAGTGATTGGATGGTCTTTTCCTGTTTCTGCAACAGAGCAGGAAAAATGGTTTGCATCAGCGATACAGGATAAAAATAATTTGCGTTTTGTAATTGAAACACTTAATGATGGTGCAATAGGAATTGCTACATTGTCTGGAATTGATTGGAAGAATCGCAGGGCTACTCATGGTATAAAGTTGATAAATAGAAGAACAAGACAAAAGGGGGTAGGAACTGACACAGTAATGGCAATAATGAGATATGCCTTTGATGAACTTAATTTAAATAGATTGGATGGAAGCTGGTTTGAAGATAATATTCCGTCCCAAAAATTATATACGAAATGTGGGTGGAGTGTAGAGGGGTGTAAGAGAGACTACATATATAAAAATGGGCATTACAGGAATTTAATTATAGTTGGTATATTGAAAACGGATTATGAGCATTTGATACAGGAAAACCATTATTGGGAAAGTGAAGAGAAATAAAGAGAAAATGGCATTGGATATTTATTTTCAAAAAGAATATGGAATGATAAATGAATTGATTGAAGATGGTACATCTTACATTTTTGAATGTAGTACAGAATGTGGAAAAGTCAGTAATTTATTTATATTACGAGAGATTCCAGAGAAAATTAAGGGCAGGCAATATTATGATATTGTTTCACCTTATGGATATGGTGGTCCGGTAATTATGGATTGTGCAGACAAAGATAAGGAATTGTTGCTGGAACGTTACAGGCAGCAGTTCGGACAGTATTGTGAGGAACATAATATTGTGAGCGAATTTATTCGTTTTCATCCTATTGTGGGGAATGGCATAGATTTTCAGGAGATATATCATTTGGAATGTATCCGTAAAACAGTAGGGACAAATCTGACAGGTTTTGATGACCCGGTACAGGAAGAATTTTCTAAAAGTTGCCGCAAAAGGATTAGGAGAGCTCTGCGTGATGGAATTACTTATCAGATAACAAGGGAACCCAAGGATTTAAGTACTTTTAAAGAAATATATTATTTAACTATGAAACGTAATAAGGCAAGTGATTATTATTATTTTACAGATAAATATTTTGAACAGTGTCTGAAATTTTTTCCAAAGAATATTCTCTTAGTAGAAGCTGTTTATGAGAACAAAGTAATAGCTGCTGGATTTTATTTTGTATGGGATAAAGTAATACATATTCATTTGTCAGGAACACTTAGCGAATATTTATATTTGTCCCCGGCCTATATTCTTCGCTATGCAGTAACATTATGGGGAAAAGAAAATGGTTATGAGCTGATTCATCATGGTGGTGGGAGATCTAATGCTTTGGATGACAGCCTGTATACATTTAAGAGACAGTTTGGTGAGAAGACATCTTTTGATTTTTATATCGGTAGAAAGATATGGAATGAGGAAATATATGATGAGTTATGCAGATTAAATCGGGTTAATAAAGACGGAGAGTATTTTCCGGCATATAGGGAGAGATAAGTATGAAGGACATTTTAATCATTGCCCATTTTACGCAGGCACCAAACGAGCCGGGAAATGGAAGGTTTCATTATATTGCAAATAAATTGGCAGAAAATATCGAAAATAGGGTTGAGCTTATAACAACTGGATTTTCACATAGGTACAAAAAGCAAAGAGTGCTGTCTGATCAGGAGATTAATGGAATACCGTACAAATTTACAATGCTGGATGAACCTGGATATCCTAAGAATGTATGTTTAAAACGTTTTTACAGTCACTATGTGATGAGTAGAAATCTTAAAAAGTATTTAAAGTCAAGAAAAAAGCCGGATATTATTTATTGTGCAATTCCTTCACTGGATGTTGCAAAGGTAGCAGCAAAGTATGCGAAGAAAAATAATGTTCGATTTATTATTGATGTGCAGGATTTATGGCCGGAGGCTTTTAAGATGGTGTTTCATATTCCTGTTATTAGCGACTGGATATTTGCACCAATGAGGCATAGGGCAAACTATGCATATAGGCAGGCGGATGAAATTGTTGCGGTTTCTGAAACATATCTTAATCGGGTATTAGAAGTAAATAATAAATGTAATAAAGGACATATTGTATTTTTAGGGACAGAATTAGAGGTTTTTGATAAAAATGCAAACAGTGACGTTAAATGGAATAAGAAAAGTATGGAATTATGGTTAGGGTATTGTGGTACTCTTGGCAGTAGTTATGATTTGACATGTGTTATTGACGCTTTAAATATAGTAAAGAATAAAGGGGTGTCAACTCCGAAGTTTATTATTATGGGAGAAGGACCGAGAAAAAAAGAGTTTGAGAAATATGCAAAAGAAAAAGGAGTAAGATGTATTTTTACAGGTCTGCTTCCCTATCCAAAAATGTGCGCATTGCTGGCAAAATGTGATATGGTTGTGAATCCTATAGTGAAAGGGGCGGCGCAGAGTATCATTAATAAGCATGCAGATTATGCTGCTAGTGGTTTGCCTATACTGAATACTCAGGAATGTGAAGAATATAAAAAACTTGTGCAAAAATATGATATGGGGTTTAATTGTCAAAATGGCAATGCTGAGGAATTAGGAAAAAAAATTAATTATTTATTTGAAAATGAAAGTAAGCGTATGAAAATGGGAGAGAATGCTAGAAGATGTGCAAAAGAGCGATTTGATCGAAGAACATCATATAAAGAAATTTTTGATATGTTCTGTTAATGGTTAGTGAACTATGTGACAGAAGAGACAGTCAAAGACCCCACGGACGATCAGATGGTACAAATTAATTTGCACTATCTTCACTTTGCCTTCGAGTGAATAAAGAATATAAGTTTGTAAAGGCTGTTTTAAGTTTAAGAGTATAGAAGGATGAAGAAAGATGCTGGCAATAGTTATATTAAATTATAATACATGGGATGCGACTGAAGAGTGTATAGAGAGTATATGTGCTTCAGATTTGGATGATTATAAAATATATATAGTTGATAATGCATCAATTATCAAAGCACCAAAAACTATAGAGCGTTATATGGTTAGTCGAGAAATATGTTTTATTCAAGCAAAAAAAAATTGTGGGTATGCTGCTGGAAATAATTTGGGCATTCGAGAAGCAGTAAAAGATGGATGCGACTATATATTAATTACAAATAATGATGTTATTTTAAACAAAGAAGCTGTTGAAGGTATGCGTTCTTTTTTAAAAAGGCATTCTGAAGTAGGAATCATAGGACCCAAAATTTTTTTGGAAGGTGGAAAAGTTCAAGAGACAAATTTGGGATGTAAAATGACAATGTTAGGAAAATACTTATACATTTTGCGAAAAACCCCATTAGCTTTTTTTTCAAAAAAATTTGTGAATAAATTTAAGATAGATATTACTGCTGAGCATTGGCGTTATGTTTATGGAGTCTCTGGCTGTTGTTTTATGACACCGACAAATGTTTTTCAAAAGGCAGAGTATTTTGATGAAGGAACTTTTTTGTATGAAGAAGAAAATATTCTTGGATGCAAAATGGATTCTTTGGGATATAAGGTTGTTTGGTTTCCAAAAGCATCAATTATACATAAACATGGTTATTCAACAAAACAATATAGTGCTTTTGCGTATCAGTGCTTAGTTGAATCAGAGATATATTATTGCAAGAAATATTTGCAGGCAAATATTATCCAAAGATTTCCCTTGCATTTTATACGAAGTTGTATTTATATTACTAGATGTTTTTTTCTAAAAGATTATAGGAAAAACTTTAAATCTTATATAAAAATGTTGAGTGAAATATGGTAGCAATATGAGTAGAGGTAAATATGACTATTATTTTTTGTTTGTTATTTTGTTTGAATTTAATATTTGTCAGGTTAAAAGAGCAAAATAGAATTGTAATAATTTTATCATATATTGTATTAATTATATTGATGTCAGGTAACACAGAAGGTCCGGATGTGGAAACATATCGTTATTATTATAGACAAGCCAGTGCTCATATTTTCTTATCAGGAGATTTTGGTTATTATCTTGTAGAGTGTCTATGTGGAAAATATTTTCATATGTCTTTCTACCTGTTTCGTTTAATACTTTCAGTTATTTGTATTTTATTAATTGATTCAGCATTTCGATATTTGGATGGAAATAGGCATTTTGGAATGGTGTTATATATGGGATATCCCTTTTTTATGGATGCTATACAAATTAGAAATTTTGTAGCAATTTCGATCGTGCTATATTCGTTACGATACTTGGTATCTACAGATAAAATGGATACCCTTAAGTATATTGTACTAGTATTAGTTGCATGTAGTTTCCATGCAGTTTCTATGCTTTTTTTACTTTTTCTAATATATCAATTAAAAAATAAGAAAATTGTTAACAAATTACTATTTTTTATAGGATGTGTTTTATTTTTTGTTACCTATAGATATGGAAATTTTGTATATAGTTTCTTTATTCATATATTATTTACTGAGAGAGGGTTAGGCTATATTACTACTCGAACTGGCATTTCGTGGGCAGGTGTATCTTTATTATATATAACAAATTTAATTATCTTAATGTGTTTAAATACAGTATCAAAGAAAAAGTCAGATGACGATGGAATGATAGTAATTGACTATTTATGGAAGAGTAATTGTTGTCTAATGATTTTTTTGCCATTATGTCTAATTAATATTAATTATTATCGAATATTTAGAAATATTTATACGTTAAATATTATTCCGTATATACTTATTATACAAACTTTATCACGAAAAAGTTTGTATAGATATTTCTTTGTTGCATCGGCGCTTATGTTGATGTTTGCTTGGTATATTTATGATTGTATGCTATTAAATGATTTTGAAAGAGTTGTTCAGCCAATATTTGAACATAATATTTTTTTTGGAGTAGATAAGGATATTTCGCTATTGTTTCAAAAACCATAAAATGAGGAATCATATGAAAAGAGATATTATTCGGTTATTTGTAACAAATATAATAAAAATGTCGGTTACATTGTTGACAGCTTTTGTGATACCTACAGTTTTGTCTATAGATGATTATGGTTATCTGAAGTTGTATCAATTTTATGTTAGTTACTTAGGAGTATTGCATTTGGGATATTGTGACGGAATATATTTATATTATGGTGGTGTGAATATTAATAGCATAGATAGAATACAACTGTCATTGGAACATAGTACATTGTTATTATATGAAATATTTGTAGCATTTGGCTTTCTGGTATATTCGATTGTTAACAGAGATTTTATTATTTTAATTTTGGCATTTACTATTGTTCCGGCAGTATTGTCAACATTATATATATATATATATCAAGCTACGGGTGAACTAAAGAGATATTCTAAATTGGTTAATTTTACAACTATTTGCAATTTAATTATTATTATCAGTTTAGTTTTGACTTCTATTAAGAACTACAAATGCTATATTGTTGCTAATTGCTTAGTGCAATGGATAATGTTTGTTACAGGTTGGATTTCCTTTAAACGAAAAATAGTAATGGGGAAAATTCTGTTTTCGTTTAAGATTTTTATCAAATATGTGAGAATGGGGATTTTGCTTACGATTGGAAATTTTATTTATGCACTATTTATTGGCATAGATAAATGGTTTATTAACAAAAATTTGGATATTTCCCAGTTTTCATTCTATTCTTTCGCAGCGCAAATGGTAACGGTAGTTAATATGATTGTTTCGCCAATTGCCATGACATTATACAGTCATTTGAGCCGGGAAAAAAATAAGAATTTTGAAATAAGAATAAAGCGATTACTAGTTGTCATCTTAATGATTATACCACTTTTTATTAATTGTATTGAATTGATAGTTTGCAATTTTTTATCATCCTACATATCAGCTGTAGATGTAATAAGAATATTGTTGATTTCACAGATTTTTTTGGTATTGAATACAGCGGTTTTTGTAAATCTATATAAAGTATACAAGAAGCAAAAAGACTATTTTATTAGACTAAGCGTAGCTGTTGTAGTTGCATTGTTATTAAATATATTGATATGTATATATAGTCCTAACATTGTGGCATTTTCTGTTGCGACAATGTTTAGCATAATCGTTTGGTTGCTTCTAAATCTTAATTTTTTTCATTATTTAAAGCCGGAATTGAAAGAATTGATTTATATAGTTGGATTGCTATTACTATATGTTTTTTTATTCAAAGCAGATATTATATTTCGCATTTCTGTCTATTTTATGATTTACTTGTTAACTACTAAATATTTAATGAAGGAAGAATGGAATTACATATTTTCTCAGATTCAAGGGGGATATAATAAAATTCGTAAGATTCTTTGTAAATAAGAGAGGAGATTAATGAAATGATAAAAGTGAAGGTTGTAACATCAAATAATAGGGGGTTTTTGACATATTTATTTGATTATTTGTTCAAAGATATTAGTTTTTCATATAATAAATCAACAATATATGAAAGAAAAGATGGAAAAAGTATCAAAATGTTAATAAAGAAATTGCTGAGATATTTTCTGTCTTTCCGTATATGCGATTATTTAGGTGTGTTTCAGATTATACATAGTAGGAATAAAGTGAGTGATGTAGAGTTTAGCTTCAACAGATTTGTGAAGGGAAAAAAGCCGTATGTAATATATCTTGAGAATCCGGGTGCGCTATTAAATTACCACTGGAATAGGAGTCGGTATAAAATCACAAAGTTGCGTTTGAGAAAACAGTTTGAAAATCCAAATTTGAAAGCAATTATTTGCATGTCCAATTCATGTAAAGATGGATTGTATAAAATATACGATATACCAGAATCTTTGCGAGTTGAAACAATATTTCCGCTAATTACTAATAGAGAGGATATAGATGAAGAAGTCATAAAAAATAGGCAGAGTAATAAATACATTGAATGTCTATTTGTAGCAGAATATTTTAGGAAGAAAGGCGGAAAGGATCTGCTGGAAGTATTTAAATTAATTAGAAAGAATGATATGCCTTTCCGGTTGCATATTATAACAGGATTAAATTTTTTAGATGAGAATGATAAGGAAGAAATAGAGAATAATGAATTAATTGATATTCATGATTTCTCATTTAGCAAAAAGGAAATGTTAGAAATATATAAAAATTCAGATATTCTTTTGAATCCAACTAGAGTGGACAGTTTTTCATTAGTGACACTTGAAGCAATCAAGGCAGGTTGTTTAGTTGTTGGCACCAATTTATATGCAATTAAAGAGATGGTCCCTAAAGAGTTGAATTTATATTTAATGGATCCATATTATAAATATTGGAGAGAAGATAATCTTTTGAATCTTGATATAGCGTGTAATCAAAAGAATACCATAGATGGTGATTTTATTGATCAATCTTTAGTGCATAAAATCTTTATATTGCTAAAAATGTTAAATGATAATAGAGAAAAATTAACAAACGATTGTATTTTCACTTTGATGGCATCAAAATCTGGAATATTGGATGAACACGGTATCGTTAGTGCGTGGAATAATGTGTTTCAGGCAATGTTAAAATAATAAGTAAATGATTTTGCTAATTCAGGAAAAAGTTGTCCAATTAAAAGTTGGTCAATCCCAAATATTAATTATAGAGAATGAACCCATTCTAATCCTCCAGCTGTGCTGGAGAGGATTGAGTAAGTGGTAGCTATGAGTATGTTGAAAAGGGCTCCTGTGATACAATGAGAATGATGTCGCAAGTCAAAATCAAAGAAAAAGAGGCGGTTCCAATGGACAGTAAAAGCTTAGCACGTAGTGTGTCCAGAATGCTAGAGGATATTAAAGAAATTTTAGTAACTGAAAAGCAATGCTTTTCGTGAGATGAAAAGAGGTCTTCTGCAATCAGTGTGCAGGCACAGATTGAAAAACACTCATAGGGTTGTAGTCAAAAGCTATGGTATTGAGCGTATGAGAAAAGGCAGAGAAAGAGCTGTCAGTTGGGTGTCATGAAGCTGAACGAAAGTGAAGAGCTGATGAACAATAGCTGATGAACACGATAAGCGCCAGATAGTCCTTGGCTTAGAGCCGACAGGGCACTACTGGTTCTGCCTTGCGACATGGATGGTCTCAAACAGAATCAGCGTTGTGCAGGTAAACCCTTATGCCGTGAAGCAGACAAAGGAAGTTGAAGATAACAGCCAGCTCAAGGATGACAGGAAAGCCCCTAGTCTAATCGTTTGTTTGCCATCAGGCACCTCCTCAGTGTTGTAGTAAACATTTCCAACATTGAATGAGAAACTTCGTGATTGTTGGAGTGCTCGTTTCTAATTTTTAGACACTCCGATTATGACATGGATTTATGAGGATAACAATCCGAGGGCAGATTAGGCGCTTATCTTACAAGTATAATGGATTTATATTCAAGAAAGATTATATCATGGGTATTAAGTGATACTCTGGAGGCAAAATGGGTAATAGATGCAATAGGGAAAGCGAAAGAAGCACGAGGCGTGGATAAGCCAAAGATCATGCACAGTGACCGTGGAATACAGTATACCTGTGAAGCATATATGGAGGCGACAGAAGGATGGGAAAGGAGTTAATCTAAAAAAGCTTATCTATGGGACAATGCTTGTATAGAGTCTTTCCATTCTGTATTAAAGTAAACGGTAGATAGTGCGTACCTATACAAAACTGGAGCAAACCTGTATGATAGTAGCAGATCTGCTCCAGTTCTAATTTACTTCATTATTTATCGGGCTTCCGGCAGTTCGCAGGGAGGTTCGGTGACCATGGAAGCAGATCTTCCAGAAAAGCACGGTCCGTATCATCCAGATGCTTCGGTATCTCCGTAAGCAGATATTCAAAGTAATCATACGGTTTCAGACTGTTTGCTTTTGCGGTCTCTGCAATGCTGTAGATGATCGCACTGGATCTGGCTCCGGCAACTGTATCAATCATTACCCAGTTCTTTTTCCCGATACAGAATCCACGGAATGGAAGCACCCTTTATGGAGATATCCAGCTCCGGTTCAGGATTGCGGTTATCATGCCCGCTTTTCTGCAGAAGTTCCGGTTCCACAGGAACCACTAGATGTCCGCGCATCTGTTCCGGAAGTTTTTCAAGGCAGGCCGCCCTTACACGGCGGAGCCGGTAATAGTAATTTGCCTTTGTAATGCCGTTGCAGGCACACCAGTCCGCTACGCTCATACCGACCGGACGATTCTGACAGTCCCTGATCTGTGCTGCCCATT
>CANRVD010000017.1 GCA_947643145.1 uncultured bacterium
ACGAAAGCTCTTACAAAGCTCACGGTTCTCGTCTGTAGCATCCTCTCCCTCAAACGCAGCAAGAGCCGATGAATCCGCCTGCACTACTACTACCTTATCCGAAAGGTCAGATAATTTTTGAATCTCTGAAGAAGATTTGACCACAACCACCTGTGAGTTGTCCACATAAGCCTTGGACCAAGTATATTTCTTCTCCAGCCCATTGATGGTAAAACCATTCCAGATACAGTCAATCGCACCCGAACTAAGTTCCATATCCTTAGAATCCCAGTCAATTGGCTGTTTTACAAGCTCCCACCCGTTCCGGCTGCACACTTCTGCAGCGAGGTCAAGGTCAAAACCCACATATTCTCCATTATCATCCTTATAGCCATACGGTGGAAATTCTGCATCAAATCCAACGGTCAGCCTGGTCCTGTCCTCCTCCACGTCATCATTTCCGCAGGCAGACACCATTCCAAGTACCAGAGAAATTGACAATAACAGCAGCAACAGCTTGTATTGTCTTCCATTTCGTTTCTTATTGTTCATTACATACTCCATTCTTTTCAAATATTTTAGTGATTATTTATCACCAACGTTCCCCATTTTATCATAAAAACCCGTCTGTTTCCACCGTAAAATTTCTTCCAGACGCTCTTTCACCTGCTTTTCCCGCCCCTGCTCTGTAGGCTGGTAGTACCGCCTGTCTGCCAATGCCTCTGGCAGACATTTCATTTTTGTCAGCTTCTCTTCCGTATCATGGGCATAAATATACCCCTTTCCATAATTCAATTCTTTCATTAAATCCGTTGGAGCATTACAAATATGCAGAGGAACCGGCTCTGCCGGAAGTTCCTTTATATCCGCTTTACAGGCTTCACAGGCACTGTAAAGTGCATTCGATTTTGGTGCCATAGAAAGATAAATTACCGCATGGGTTAAGTGGACATCACATTCCGGCATCCCCAGAAAATGACATGCCTGGTATGCTGCTACTGCCAACTGCAGGGCATTAGAATCAGCCATTCCTATATCCTCACTTGCAAACCGCACGAGCCGTCTCGCAATATACAATGGTTCTTCCCCTCCATCTAACATACGGCACATCCAGTATACCGCTGCATCCGGGTCGCTATTGCGCATAGATTTATGCAGGGCAGAAATCAAATTATAATGTTCCTCACCATTCTTATCATATAGCAGGGAACGTCGGTTCATACATTGCGCCAGGATTTCCTCATCCACACATAATACCGCATTTTCATTCATTCTGCCATTAAAAACTGCCATCTCCAAAGTATTTAGTGCTGTTCTGGCATCTCCATTGGCAAACCGGGCAATTACTGCCAGGTGGGAATCCTCTATCTTAATCTGCATATTTCCAAGTCCCGCTGAGCTTTTTAAGGCATGCTCCAGTAATTCTTTTAAATCCTCCTCCGACAGGGCTTTTAAAATAAATACTTTACAACGTGACAATAACGCAGAATTAATCTCAAAAGAAGGATTCTCCGTTGTAGCTCCTATTAAAATAATACTTCCCTTTTCTACAAAAGGCAAAAAAGCATCCTGCTGTGCCTTATTAAATCGGTGAATCTCGTCAGCAAACAGCAGGGTGCGAATTCCCATTTTCCGGTTTTGTTCCGCCTGTGCCATGACTTCCTTAATTTCTTTAATGCCGCTGGTCACTGCACTAAACTCTACAAAATCTGCCTTTGTCCGTTCTGCAATAATCCTTGCTAAAGTAGTCTTTCCAACTCCCGGAGGTCCCCAAAATATCATAGAAGAAATCTGGTCTTCCTCAATTAAGCGTCTGAGAATCTTTCCTCTTCCAATCAGATGCTTTTGTCCTACATAATCCTCTAACGTTTCCGGTCTCAGCCGGCTTGCAAGAGGTGCCGTTTTTTCTCTGTTATCAAATAAACTTAATTGCATCATGATTTCTTTTACCCTTCTTGAAACAGCCTGCTTTAAAACTAAGAAGCACTCAATCCTGCTTCTGCAATTTGTTTTTTATAATTCTGTTTCCTCTCATACATCATTGCGTCTGCCCGTTTCATCGTACTATACAGACCACCACCGTCCTGAGTCTCCTCATAAATCGCATAACCTACAGCAATGCTGACTCTTACAACAAAGCCCTTGTCATTCAGCTCCTGTACATCCTGCTCTAAAAGCGCTATCTTTTCATTGATTTCCTCTAAAGAAGTATACGGCGCCCATGCACAAAATTCATCTCCACCAATACGGTAGCATTTGCCTTCCTGCGCGAAAATCTTCTTTAAGGTATCCGCCGCCATTTTAATATACCGGTCTCCATAATCATGTCCATAGGTATCGTTACATTTCTTCAAATCATTTAAATCAAACATGAAGACAACGGTTGGCATGATTTTCTCTCTGCCAGTTGTTTTATCCGGCTCCATACGCTTTTCCAAATCCTCTCTAAAAGCAGTACGGTTTGAAAGCCCTGTCAGCTCATCCGTAAAAGCAAGCTTTCGGTATAGCGCACTTTCCCTTGCCTGCTCCATCAGTTTGCGGGACCTGCGTACATTTACAACTCCCATTACTATGATGTAAAACAAAAATCCAATACTGCCAAGAGGCGTGCTCCTATGACCAATACGGTAAATCGCTAACTCAAGGATTGTGCTTACCAAAACAACCATTACACAAATGCTGTTAACTCTAACCTGTAGGCTAAGTTCATTCCCAAAAACTTCACGAATTGTCATGATAATAATAACCACTACAAAAAGCACAAGACAGATATGGGTCAGAAGAAGCGTTTCCCGTAAATCATACATCCCCGATATCTGCAAAATAACCCGCACAGCAATTACCACACAATTGATATAACAGCAGATATCCCACAACTTACTCTCAGCGTTATGATACATATGGCGTAGAAACAACAGAAACGGCATCGGCATCGTCATCAGCGTCAAGTGTGACATAAATACGATTGCCATACTGCATGGAAAAATCCAATCCAGTATCTGTGTCTCGCTGATAGACCAGATACCTAACATCGTAGAAAATATAGCGAATTGCATAATGGTCTCTGCATCCTGTCCTTTCTTGACCACAAATAAACCATAAAACAGCATAACAAGACCCGCTAACGCAATTGCTCCCGCCAAAATAAGGTTTAAAATCCGTTCTGCAAGAATTTCATGTTCAACCTCACGATATGTACCATAGTAAAAACTGCCTTTTGGATGACCGTCGCGATAAACCGGCGTTACCCGAAACTCAATTTCCTTGCCGGCATCATCTTTTGTCAGGGAAATGGTATTCCAGCAAAAGCCTGTAGTTTTTACTGTCCTGTCCTTTTCTGCTTTTAATTCATATATCGTATTTCCATCAAGCAACACCTCTAAACACATATGTATCGTATTATATATAATCACCTTCTCATCCGTATCCTCAGACGGCAAAATCCGTTTATAAGAATATACATTACCTTCCCGTGTCATCTCCATTTGGTCATTCCATACGACAACTCCCATATCATTTGTTCGTGATTCTATCTCATTACGAAATGAAAACGTGGCAAAAACAGCATATAAAATTCCAATTAACAATACTACAAAATAAACTCCTGTAACACGTTTCTCCAAGTCTATCACTCCCTGTCCATATATTTGCCTTGCCCGGTCCGCCCATCATTATACCATAATGCCGAATTGCGGGCAAATCATTTTATACCGTATTTTCAGAGCATATCATCTCCGTTCCTATACGTTTGTTACCAGGCACGGAGTGAACAGTAACGATAATATAAAAATTAATGTGATTTTGTTATTGACAATTCCATGGTTCGGATTTATTATGTAGCTTGCTACATATTATCAGGGTATTAAAATTCACCAATAATTAACTTCCTTAGTAATGCTTAGAATGGAGATTTTGACATGGATGGGCCAAAATGCTATTTCAAAAAAATACACAACCAGTTAGAAGCTGGTTTTAATAAGGTGTACAAAAGATACGGACTGACCAGCACACAGCTCGATATTTTAATGTATCTTTCCAAGAAAACGGACAGGGAAATCACACTAACGGATATCGCTGCACATTTTGAAGTAAAACATACCAGCGTCATTCATGTGCTGAAACTTTTGGAACAGAAAGGCTTCATCTGCAAAAACACCGTCCAAGGTACCCGCGCCAAACCCATACTACTTACAGACAATGGCAAACGGCTTATTTCAGAAGTAAGCCAAAAAAGTCCTTTGGTAGACAAAATTATGTTTGCCGGCTTAACAGAAGCCGACGAACAGCTTTTAGAAAAAATGCTTTGCCAGATTTATAAAAATCTGGAATCCAATGCATTTAAAAACTTATAATATCCATAAAGTTTCCTATTAGTTAAAATAAGATAAGAAAGGAAGAATTTACTATGCAAGACAAAACAACAGAAATCTTCCGGGATGCCCCGGTACCAAAAGCAGTTATCAGCAATGTCGTACCATCTATCGTCAGTATGATTATGGTTCTGATTTATAATCTGGCAGATACTTTTTTCATAGGACAGACAAAAAATGCCTACATGGTCGCTGCCATTTCTGTAGCGACTCCCGCGTTTCTTTTATTTATGGCAATTGGAATGCTTTTCGGCATAGGCGGTACCTCCCTGATATCCAGACTGCTTGGTGAAGGCAACACAAAGAAAGCCAAAAATGCTTCTTCTTTCTGCTTCTGGACAGGACTTACTATTGGTATCATTGCAATGGTGATTATATTTATCTTCGCTGAGCCGGTGAGCCGTGCTATTGGCGCAAGTGATGATACAGCAGGCTATGCCTCACAATATCTGCGCATTGTTTCCACAGCGATTCCATTTCTAATTATCGGCAACAGCTTCAGTAGTATTATCCGTGCCGAAGGGAAAGCAAACATTGCCATGATGGGAATGTTGATTGGAAATCTGATTAATATTATACTCGACCCGGTCATGATCCTCTGGTTTGGCTGGGATGTAGCAGGAGCAGCCGTTGCCACTGTCCTTGGCAATATTTTTGCAGCCGTTTTCTATATCTGGCACATGCTTTCCAAAAATGCAACGCTCTCCATTCACCCCAAATATTATCAGGCCGGAAACGGCATTGCTGTCGGAATCCTCGCCATTGGCATCCCGGCATCGTTAAACAGCATTTTAATGAGCCTTTCCAATATCATTGTCAATAATATTATGTTCCACTATGGCGATATGGCAGTTGCAGGGCTTGGCGTGGCAATGAAGGTCAATATGATTGTAGTAATGCTTTTAATCGGACTTGGCACTGGCATCCAGCCGATTCTTGGCTATTGCTTTGGTGCAAAAAACCGGAACCGCTATATGGCAGTCCTTAAATTCTCACTGATTCTCGCCTTTATATTAAGTGCTATAATGACGGTTATCTGCTATTGCGGCGCCGCCCCTCTGGTACATGCGTTTTTGGAAGATTCGGATGCATTTGCATATGGTATGTCATTCGCCCGTATCTATATCTACTCCGGACCTGTGATGGGTTTGCTGTTTGTCTTTATCAATGCCATCCAGTCCACTGGAGCTGCCCTGCCGGCCCTGATTCTTTCCATCAGTCGTCAGGGACTCATTTATCTGCCTGTACTGTTTCTGTTCCGGCAGATCTTTGATTCTGCAACCATGCTTGCAGCGGCACAGCCGATTACGGACTACCTGTCTACCACTCTTGCTATTGTGCTGTTTCTATTCACCTGCCGGAAATATTTTCCAAAAGACAGTGAAACCCAGCCTGATTAAACCCAAGCGCCCTAAGCATTTGCTTAGGGCATCTTTTGTCTGTTTGTAAAATATTGATTTAACAGAATCATCATCAGATGAAGTTTCAGCTTTTTTGCGCAGTATCTATCCACATAAGTATACGTTCATTAGTTTGTCCAGTAATCACTCCACCATTTGCAAGTGCTACCGCCTTTGATGCAGAATTGTCCAACTTAATTGTAACAAGTACTCTGCCAATTCCAAGCCGTTTGGCTTCCTCTAATAAAAGCCCAAGAATTTTCTTTCCATATCCTTTCCCACGGTACTTAGGAGCTATTTCATATCCTATATTTCCACCGGCTGCGCGAAGCGCATCTGTGAGAAAATGCCTTATAGATCCAAAGCCAACCGGCTTTTCGTCTGCATAAAGCCAATATGTAGTAGACGGCACTTTCCAACCGTCCATAAGACCAATCTGTTCGGAATCTGCATATTTTCTCCGCAACCATTCTTTATATTCTTCAAATGATAATCCGTTAGCATTGTTCATTACCCCATTCTCTTCTTTGGGAATTTCTTGTAACATTGTATATACATCCATTCCATCATCAACTGATAATTTCCTAAGCTCTATCATTTTTATACACCGTCTTTCTCATTTTGAATGCCCTCTTTCCAATTCCGATTGGGTTTTACAAAATCTAAGGGATTTATTACTTCGGCGGTTAAATATCACAGTTTTTACTCGTCTAAATTCTACGATATTTAACTTCCGAAGTAATAATATCTGTTATATTTCGTTATCATAAATTTATTCACCGCTTAAAATAAATTTATAGATACATTTTTCAGACTCGCCCCTGTCACGCATATCGCTTCCTTCCGGCAGCTCTACTATTTCCACCAACTCACCTTTGGCATATTCACACGTTTTTCTTGACGCATAATTATCTGGATTGCAGGTTATATACAAATATTTCATATCATGCTCTTTTGCAAGTTGAAATAATAATAAGCAAGCCTTACCCGCGTAATGATTTCCTCTATATTCAGGGAAAACTCTATATCCAATGTGTCCGCCATAATAAAGGTTGTCGTTATATCCAATTCTCAAATCGCACTTCCCCATCTTATTGCCATTGAAATCGCAGATGAAAAAATGATATGCAGGAACCCAATTTTTCATTTCATCCCCATCTGCGGTTTTCTCCAAAATGAGTTGTATTTCATTGTCCTTTAAAAACTCAGTATCTAAAAACATAATATATCTCCTATCCAAAATTGAATATATTGCAAAATTCCTACAATATACATTTCAACAATGTAACAAAATCATTTACCTAACATACTAAGCATACTACATTTCTTGTAAAATTTCCACTTCAATAAAAAAATATCGCATGATTTTACGAAGTATAAATTTTCGGATACATCTGCCAAAAACGTAGGTGTAGTGGTGCTACATCGAGGCTTTTGGCAGAATGTAACCGGGAATTTAGACGAGTAAAAACTGCGATATTTAACTGCCGAAGTAATAATATATTTTGCATCCTGATAAAGAGAGACCCCCGCTCCCGTTAAAGTCAATCCCTGGTGTGTCCGTTCAAATACCTTCCTGTTATAATCATTTTTGTGTGTTGTCTACGAGTTGCAACTTATTATCCTGAATCTTGATTCCTTTGATTCTTTCTTTTTCACTCAACTCTTTTGGATAATAACGAAAATAGCTACCATTTCCATCCGGGTAAAAAAGTCCCTGATTCATCCCTACCACATTATATGCACCATTAAAATAACCGGTAAACAAAATATACTTTTTTCCTATCTCCGGCATTGGTGCTCCTTCGATAAGAGATTCAACATACACATTTTTTTGCTTTGCAAGCTTTTCATCAGCATCTGACTTTTTATCTACTGTAGCAAAATACTCTTCACAAGGAACACAGCCTCCCACATTATTTACTTTAACAATATCCCCAATCTGCAAATTATCTGTAAAAGCATTTGTAACCTCATAATAGTAATCTGTTTCAATGGTTCCTCCTGCTTCACTGCTGACATAGGAATCTATCTTCTCTAACTTTCCCTCAAAGATAAATGGTGCCTTCTCTTTCAATTCCTCTAATGTCGGCAACACCAATTCATAATCAAATGACATTGAAATATTTCTAACAATCTTTCTGTCCACTGACTCGCTCTGTTCCTCCATGTCAGCCTGTACTATTATTTGCGATTTATTTACATTTCTTCCATTTGCCCAAGTACACATAATGGAAGAAGTATTTCCGTTATTTTCATCTAATCCAAAGCAATGCCCCATTTCATGTGCAAAAACACCACGTATTTGGGGACCAGTCATATTAGACACAGAATTTGACGTTGTATTTAATGTAATCTTATTACGTGTCCATGAATACTTATACTTATCAATTACTCCTGTTGAAATATTATCATTATAAAACGACGTTTGCGCGTTATATCCTACATAAGGCCCTTTGCTGGCCGCATATATATCCATCCTGCTTTTTGAATATTCAGATGTTTCCCTATATGATATCGGTGTTGTATAATTTAACCTGTCTGTTGTATAAATCCAATCTGACATGGCATTTGTTATTTGTGTTCTATATGTTTCAGCACTTGGTGTAATATAGTATTTTTGTCTGTCTGAACCATAATCTCCTACACCATATACTAATACATGATCATTAAACGTATAATAATCTGCCGCATGTGCTTTTTCAGACACTGATAATTGACAACACATTATTAATGTTGCCAATATTATCCCCTTTCTTTCTTTTCTCATCATAATTGTCCTCCCTCTTTAAAAATTTAATGTTATGCTCTTTGACAATATACCTTCTCCTTTCTCATTTTAAGATTAATCTTACCTCTATAAATAACATTCCACAATTCTGCTGTCAAGTATTTTGCTACAAAGTACATCTTTTTAATAAAAAGAACACTTTTCTATCTTTATTAATAAATATTTGTCTTTATAAAGATTGTAATACAACCCTGTTTCTTAGTCAAATACCCCGCAGCAAGCTACGGGGCATAACTTAGATGTACATCATACTACAGCTTTGTAAATACTGCTGTCTCCTTTTGCAGGTCAGATGCGATTTCCTGGTTCACATTCATACGGTCACTGATACGCTCCATATCAGTAACAAGCAGCTGGGTACTCTCTGCCGCACCGGTTACCCCTTCTACGCCATCCTTGATGGCAAGGGTAATATTATTGATGGAACCTGCAATCTGGTCAACTTCACCTTTTAGATTATCTGTTTGTATCTTAAACTCATTCATTACCGTTTCTACATAGGTAGCTGCATTCTTATACTGCTCACCACCGTCTACAAAAGTCCGGAAACCTGGCAGAATAGAGTCATTCATATAATTTGCCATATCGGTTGAACTTTCCGACAGATTGTGAACTGCCTGAACTACAATCCCATTTATCTCCTGAATCCGGTTTGCTGTCTCACGGCTGGAGTCCGCAAGCTGCCGAATCTCGTCTGCAACCACTGCAAATCCCTTGCCAGCTTCGCCTGCCCTTGCTGCCTCAATAGAAGCGTTTAATGCAAGTAAATTTGTTTGCGACGAAATATTTAATATATCATTTGTCAGATTATTTACCTGGTCTACACTCTTTGAATCGCTAATCGCCTGTTCTAACACAAGCATAATTTCATTGACACGCTTTGCAGTCTCTTCCATATTACCCTGCGCATCATTTTCCAACTGCTCAGCCTGCTGCTTCATCTCTGCCGAATATTCATTCATGGATGAAGACTTATCTGCAATCAGATTCACTTTTTCCCTCACCGCTTCTGCATTCTGGTTAATGACTTCTGTTGAATTGGCAACTTCTGTCATGGTTGCGGAAAGTTCTTCCGTAAGGGCGGACAAATCTGATACATTATCATTGGATGTTTTAACACTATCCAAAACCTCACCAACCACTTCATCCATTTTGCGGGAGTTATTGGTAATCAACTTCAAAATCTCCTGCAGTTTCTCCATAAAAGTATTAATTCCATTGCCAAGAGAAGCAATTTCCATATTCATTGGAATTGTCACACGTCTGGTCAAATCTCCCTCCCGCATATCAATTCCATCAATGATATTCCGAATCTCTTTCTGTGTCTTGGAAAGTGGATTAATTACCAGTACAACAACACTAAGTGTTGCAAGCAGCAATGCTGCCACACTAATGATAATAGTAACCACACTTACCACTAGCGATTTCTGATACACACTTGCGAGACTTTTCCTTGCTGCATCTGCATTTTCCTGTACACCATCCTGAATTTCTGTAATTGCCTGCTGCATCGCATTGGAATGCTCGGCAATAGCGCCGTTTGCCAGTGTATATGCCGCTTCGTTATTTCCAGAAGCACTAAATGCCAGCAGATTTGCAATCTCATACTTTAATCCTTCGTAACTTTCCACTAACTGATTAAAGTTTTTCTTATTGCTATCTGTTACATACACCGTCTCAAATTTTGCAAGCTCATCCTCAAGAACCGCCTCCTCTGCACGGACTGTATCCACCAGACTTAACATCGTCTCCAAATCAATTGCCACAATATGTGATAGGGACAGCCTGTGAATTAACTGCGTCTCCTTCTGAATCTCTCCCAAATCAGAAATACAGTTCATATATCCATCTGCAATCTGTGCTGCATTTTTATTCACCTGCCTGATGTTTTGTACCGCTCCCATACTGGACAGAATACATACAATTCCAAGAACAAAGACCGGAATTAAAATTATGATTCTTGAACTAAGACCCTTCTTTCCTTTCATCTGAGCACCCCCTTACTGTACCGTTGATGCGGTAATGCCTTCTACTAAATTGTCCATTAATTTCTGTAACGCAACTTTATCTGGATTTCCTGCCGCCATAATGTTCCCAAAAGTACTGCATGGTGTCCAGAAATTGTTTCCAACACGCTGAAGGTTGCCATACTGCGCCTGGTCAATCACCGCCTGTAATGCAGGCACCTGATTCATGGCTTCAGACTGTGCTGCAACAAGATTTGACGGTCCCTGGCTTCTCTCCTGCAAACGAAGAAGTTGGTTTTGTTCATTTGTAAGCCAGTCGGCAAGCTTCATTGCCCACTCTTTATGCTCCGAATAATAATTCACTCCCATCATCTTGTAGCCCGTAAAAGAAGACATCTGCACCTGTTTACCGGCAACGGTGTAAGTTGGAAGCTTTACCGCACCATAATTCTGTCCCCAGACTTTCTTAATCTCAACCTCATTCCATACACCACTGACCGCAGCAATAATCTTTCCCTTTTGAATGCCGTCCACCACATCACCGTCAGGTGTACTGACAAAAGCAGGACTTGACGAAATATCCAAAAGGGCTTTCGCAATATCTACACCCTTGATGCTTCCTTTCTTGGAATTCCAGGTACAGTAATTGGTGACACCATCATCATTAACGCCAAATTCCAAACCAGTATTTCCAAAGAAAGCATATAAATACCATCCTGAATCCCATTCCATACTAAATTTCTTTTTCGCTTTCTCTGCAGCCGCCAAAATCCCATCTAAGGTCTGCACATCCTGATCGGAAAAATACTCCTTATTGTAATACAGGAAATATCCATTATCCGCCGTCATTGGATATGCGTATAAAACATCATGAATGGTTGCAGCAGCGACCGCTTCCTCTAAATTTGCAGCTTTGACTTCGTCCGCATTTGAGACTGGCTCCAATGCCCCTCCAGCAGCCATTGCAGACAACTGGTCATCCGCAAATGCAAATACATCTGCCCCGTTATGGATATCCCCAAGCAGCTTATCCCGTGTAGCAGAATCCGCACTTTCTACCAGCGTAATCTCAAACTCTGCTTCACCTTTATACTTTTCTTTAAAGCTGTCAATCATCTTATTAAGCAAATCATTATTTGCTGCTTCTGCCCAGATAGAAAGATTAATCACACCCTCTTCTTTCCCTGTCTTTTTAGCGGTTGTATTTTCCTTTGCAGGATTTGCCGTCTCTTTCCCTTTACTGCAGCCTGCTGCTATTACCGAAACTATAACAGCCAGCAAAAAAACTGCGAAAACTTTTTTCTTCATAAAATACCTCATTTCTTTCAACTTTTGCTTGATAACGATACGTAACCTTTTCAATGCTACAAAAAAAGCATTGCTTCTTTTAACACCAGCAGCTTATTCTTACCCCATATTGTCTGAAACTCAGACACAGGAACCGGACATGGCGCCCACCCAATTTCCAGGGTAATACTTGGAACCTGTCTTTTATACATAATATATTCCCTAAGGCTTCCCATCCCCCCTTTATGTTCCTGCTCATAAGCAGCAGAGTCTGCATACCCTGTCAGCGTTCGTGCCAAATCATACATTCTCTGTGTATCTTTCTTTATTTTTCCTTTTTTCGTACAATCCCCAAATATAATTGAACCTGTTGCATGGTAATTGACAACACCGACAAGCTTCTTTTGCTGGAGCGACTGAATAACACCCACGACTGCCTTTGTCTCTGCCTCACTTGCAGCAGACTTACCGCTGTATCCCTGACTCCCGGCCTTTCCTGATTTCTTAAATTTGTATGGAAAATTCCGGTTTAAATCGACCCCTCTGGCATTTGCTTTCCACAGAGCAGTATCACCATTCTTAATTTTCTTTAATTTTGCACGAAGGGCTGAACTGTTTATTTTCTCAATTCCAAACTGCGAAATTGTCACCCCATCCGGGTTTGCCATTGGAATGAAATGAAGGGCAACCTGCTTTAATACCGTCTCTGTTTTCTGGCCTGCGATATCCTCCTGCATACTCTGCAAGTAATATTCGATTTGGCTCATACACAGAAGGGATGTCATATACTCCCTCGCATGAATAGCGGAAACCACAAGCAAAGACTTAGAAGCATTTGGATTTCCAATAATTACATCATATATCTTTCTTCCATCCTCGCTTTTGCCGATTACCTTGCACTGCACCAGTCCATAATACTTTTTCTTTAACTCCCTGATATCCTGCTCCATTGTCTCATAGCTGTACTTCTGCTGCCCTGAAGACACCAGCTTTTTATTGGAAAAGCTCTTGCCTCCTGCCCTTCCTCTGTAATAATATCCTTTTCTTTTCGCCGCGGAAATAATTTTATACTGATAATCTTTATTGTACTTTAAGGTCTCATCGGTAAAAGAACATTTCTTTCTCGTTGCAAGCAGTGTATATTTTTTCTCTTTCCTTTCTTTTCTGTATACAAAATAGTATCCTGCCTTCCTCGCTCCTCTCCATGTCAGCTTCACCTTTTTCTTTCCCTGTGAAACCGTATGGATCTGACTGATCTTCTCCGGTATATATATCCCATACTTTCCTGTTTTGGAAAAAATTTTATTCTTTTTGTTCCTGACTGCCATTTTGACGAAATATGTTTTTCCATATTCTACAGTAAATGAAAATTTCTGGCCTTTTTTTAACACCTTCTTCTGAAATTTTTTTCCCTGCTCCTTTGTATATACCAAATAGGCTGAAACATCCTCTAACTTATTCCAGCGGAGTGTAATTTTCTTTTTCTTCTGGCCAATTTTCATCTCCAGCTTCTGCTTTGGTTTTTTGGTCGGCTTAGGTGTTTCCGTTGGTTTCGGTGTATTGGTCGGTCCCGGTGTTTCCGTTGGCCCCGGCGTTTCCGTTGGCTTTGGTGTTGCCACTGGCTCTGGCGTTATCACCGGCCCGGACGTCTCTGCCGGCTCCTGCGTCTCTGCTGCCTCTGGCACATCTCCTGCCTGTGCGGTATCTGCCGTTTCAGATGCCGCTGCCACATATCGTTTTCCCGCAGTGATTCCCTGTGCAGATGCCAAATTGCCTGTCACACAGCAAAAAATTAAAACCACCGCCAATATGTTACTTCCTTTTTTTCTGATTAACTTCATGCTCGTCCACTTCTCCTGCTTCCATAATCTTTATCACTGCTCATTGCGCGACCAGTAACGAATTTTTTCCGCCATGCGGATTGCACGTACGTTTTTCCCAACATCATGGACACGAACCATATTCCAGGCATTCTCCACCGCCAGAACAGTAGTGACCAGCGTTCCCTCTTCCCTTTCGGTTACAGGCAAATCAAGCGTCAGGCCAATGACCGATTTGCGTGAAGCTGCTAATAAAAGAGGCAGTCCCGGCTCCATGAAACGTTTCAGATTTGCAAGCACCATGAGGTTGTGTTCATATGTCTTTCCAAACCCCACTCCGGGATCCAAAATCATTTGTTTCCTTTCCATCCCCGCCTTTTCTCCAATGCTTATACACTCCTTAAAATCTGACAGCATATCCTCTATTAAATTATCATATTCTGCATTTTTCCGGTTATGCATTACACAGACCGGAACCTGATACTTTGCAACAATCTCCGCCATCGTTCCACAATCCCATACCGCTTTCTTCCCTTCTTCTGCAAAAAGGGAATCATAGCGCAGCCCCCAGATGTCATTGGCCAAATCCGCCCCTGCAGACAGGGCAGCGTCCATCACCGGAGCTTTATAGGTGTCGATTGATACCGGAATATCAAACCGTTTCTTTACTGCTTCTAAAACAGAGGTAACCCTTGCTATTTCTTCCCCTACCGTAATTTTGGTATAACCGGGCCTTGTCGACTCCCCTCCTATATCGATAATATCTGCCCCCTGCTGCATCATCTCCTCCACATGATACAGGGCAGCATCCATCTTATCAAACCTTCCTCCGTCTGAAAAAGAATCCGGTGTTACATTTAAAATCCCCATCACATAAGTATGCGGTGACTTAAAATCAAAGTTCTTATTTCCTATTTTCACTGCTTTCCTCCAAAATTTTCCTGTACTTCCCGCAGAATCGAAAGAGAACCGCAGACAATAATCTTCCTGCCGCTGTTTTCTTTTAGCGCCTTTGTTAATGCATTCTTCATCCCGCCACAGTCCGATGTTTTCTCCGGTAAAATCCCGTTTCTTTTTGCATATTCCAAAAGAACGCTGCCGGAAAGCCCCCGCTTTCCCTGCGTGTCTACTGCATAGAACGTATCCGCCAGAGGCAGCAAAACCGAAAGCACCTTTTCATATTCCTTGTCCCGAAGCATCCCCATGATAAAAGCAAACTTTTCTTTTGGGAAATAAACCTCCAAAGATTTTCTAAGCCTTTCTGCCGCTTCCTCATTATGCGCTCCATCTACCAGAACAAACGGACAGTGGGATACGATCTCAAACCTGCCCTGCCACTGACTCCCTAAAAGCCCCTTCTGTATACTTTCCCCTGTAACCTGACTAAAGCCCTTTTCTTTAAGCTTCCAGACAGCTTCCAGAGAAAGTGCAGCATTTTCAGGCTGAAAGATGCCCCCCTGCTTAATCTGATAAAGCGTGTTTTTATACCAAAAGGCTGCCCCTTCTTCCGAGAGGCTTTCTTCCCGTAGTTCCATCCCATCCATATAGGTAAGCCCTGCTTTTTTTTCATCGCAAACCTCCCGTAAAACTGCATCACATTCCGGCTGGTATTTGGAGACAACCTCTGTTCCCTCCTGAATGATTCCATACTTTTCTTTTGCTATTTCCTGCACCGTATTTCCCAAAAACTTCATATGGT
The DNA here is from genome assembly GCA_947643145.1 of uncultured bacterium. Taxonomy (GTDB): domain Bacteria; phylum Bacillota; class Clostridia; order Lachnospirales; family Lachnospiraceae; genus Butyribacter. Next base: position 15,314 of record CANRVD010000017.1, read on the forward strand.
CCCTGCTAATCGCAGTAAAGACGCACAAAAGCGGCTCTGGAATAATATTCGTTGCATCAAGCCGTCCGCCAAGCCCGCACTCTACAATCGCAATATCAACCTTCCATGCCTCAAAAAGCAGAAATGCCATAACCGTTTCCATTTCAAAAGCCGTAGGCTGTCCAAAACCTTCTGCAAGCATTTCCCCGCAAACATCTTTCAGACGTGTGATGTTCTCTGCCACCTCCTGCTCCGATACCAGTACAGGCTTGATACTCTCTGATTCATTGCAGGCAGCCAAATTTTCTTCTACCTTTTGCAGAAGCATAAACTGTTCCCTGTACCCATAAACCGCTGGCGATGCATAACGCCCCACCAGATAACCGGAAGCCGCCAGAATACCGGCAATATAAGTCCCAACGGAGCCTTTTCCATTTGTTCCGGCAATATGGATAACCTTAACCGCCCGTTCTGGATGACCAACCCGTCTGGCAAGTTCCATTACATCGCGTAAGGAATAATCGCTGCCAAGCTTCTCCTGAACGGCTTCTATGTATTCTCTTGCTTCCCTGTAATTCATGCTGATACCCCGTCTTTCTCGATTTTGCATACCCTCTCAAAACCAGAAAGCATCCATAAGTAGTTTGAAAGTTCCTATCAAACTTATACTTTCTTATTCGTAGAATGATTCGCTAAATTGGCAAAACGTATATAAAAACGATTCTAAGTTAACAGAAATCGTCCCTGCTCTTCTTATTTTACAATACGTACCTTTAACACACCATCAATGGCATTTAATTTATCTGCTAACTCCTGGGAAGAAGCGGAATCAATATCAAAGACGCAGTAAGAATACTCCCCGCGGCTCTTATTTGTCATATGGTCAATATTGATTCCTTCAGCCGAAAATACATTCGTAAACTGATGTAACATCTTTGGCATGTTTTTATGGGCAACCGTAATTCTTCCTACTGTAGTACATTCACCTGCATCACAGTTTGGAAAGTTTACGGAATTGATAATATTACCATTTTCCAGATATTCACGAAGCTCATTTGCTGCCATAACTGCGCAGTTATCTTCTGACTCTTCTGTAGAAGCGCCGAGATGAGGTGTTGCAATAACATTTGGCATGGTAACAACGACAGGATTTGGAAAATCTGTTACATACTTTGCTACCTTTCCAGATTCCAAAGCTTTCTTCATATCTTCATCATTTACCAGTAAATCCCTCGCAAAGTTTAAGATTACCACACCGTCCTTCATCTTATCAAAGGCTTCCTGATTTAACATCCCCTTGGTATCCTCAAGGAATGGCACATGAACCGTTATATAATCACACTGCTCATATAATTCGTCATATGACTTCAATACGGTTACATCACGGTTAATATTCAATGCATTCTTAACAGAAAGATACGGGTCTACACCATATACTTTCATGCCCAGACGGTTTGCAGCATTGGCAACCAGTACACCGATTGCACCAAGGCCAATGACACCAAGTTTCTTTCCCTTAATCTCTGTTCCGGCAAAATTTTTCTTTGCCTTCTCCATGGATTTGCTGATATTCTCATCCTCGGCATTTTCCTTTACCCAGTTAATGCCTCCGGTAATATCCCTTGCTGCAAGCAGCATACCAGAAATCACCATTTCCTTCACACCATTTGCATTTGCCCCTGGCGTATTAAATACCACAATTCCCTTCTCGGCACACTTATCAATCGGAATATTATTCACGCCTGCACCTGCTCTGGCAACTGCTGCCAGCTTATCCGAAAACTCCATATCATGCATGGCAGCACTGCGGACTAATACCGCATCTGCTTCTGCAAACTCATCTACCTTTTTATAATCCTCTGTGAAGACATCCAGACCAATCTGGGCAACTGGATTTAAGCATGTATACTGAAACATTATGCATTCTCCTCCTCAAACTTCTTCATAAATTCAACTAACTTCTCAACACCTTCTTTTGGCATAGCATTGTAAATACTTGCCCTCATACCACCTACGGTGCGGTGTCCCTTTAAATTTACAAATCCTGCCGCAGCGGCTTCCTTAACAAACTTCGCATCCATATCCGCATCACCTGTCACAAAAGGTACATTCATAAGAGAACGGTCTTTTGGCTCTACTGTACCACGAAACAGCTTGCTGGAATCTAAGAAATCATATAAAATCTTAGCCTTCTCTTCATTTTTCTGCTTCATAACGGATAAGCCGCCCATCTTCTTTAACCACTTAAATACCTTACCACAGATATAAATACCATATGCAGGCGGTGTATTGTACAAAGACTCTGCATCTGCATGTGTCTTATACTGCAGCATGGTAGGTGTTCCCGGAAGAACATCTTCTGTAATCAAATCCTCACGGATAATCACAATAACAACACCTGCAGGTCCGATATTCTTTTGAACACCACCGTAGATAATGCCATATTTTGTAACATCCACAGGCTCAGACAGGAAGCAGGAAGAAACATCCGCTACTAAAGTCTTTCCCTTTGTATTTGGAAGTTCTTTAAACTTTGTTCCATAAATTGTATTGTTTTCACAAATATATACAAAATCTGCATCCTCAGAAACAGGCAAATCGGAACAGTCTGGAATATACGAGAATGTCTTATCCTCAGAAGATGCAATCTTGTTTGCCTTGCCATACTTTGATGCTTCCTGCCATGCCTTTTTTGCCCACTGCCCGGTTACAATATAATCTGCAACCTTATTCTTCATCAGATTCATCGGAATCATGGCAAACTGCTGTGAAGCACCACCCTGAAGAAACAATACCTTGTAATTGTCCGGTATGTTCATCAATTCTCTTAAATCCTTTTCAGCAGTCTTGATAATGTCATCATATGCCTTGGAACGGTGGCTCATCTCCATGACCGACATTCCGGTTCCCTGATAATCCATCATCTCATCTGCTGCTTCTTTTAATACTTCTTCCGGTAATACCGCCGGACCGGCTGAAAAATTATAAACTCTGCTCACTATTTGTGCCTCCTTCTGTAAAGTGAAATTCCACTATTAATAGAACGTTACTTCTTTTATGTTAAACAGCTTATGCTGCCTAAAAAACACTACTGTTTCCCTGCTTTTAAGTCCTTTTCATCAAAGGCATCATCCAGATTCTTGCCCGGTGCCACCATTGGAAATACCTTATCATCACTGTCAATAATACAGTCAATCAGAACCGGAACTCCTGCTGCAATGGCTTCCTTTAAAACCGGCTCAACCTCTTCCTTTTTGGTAATACGATATGCCTTTGCACCCATTGCCTCCGCAAGCTTCACAAAATCCACTCCGTCATTTAATACCGTATGCGAATAACGCTTCCCATAGAACAAGGTCTGCCACTGCCTTACCATTCCTAATACATGGTTGTTAAAAATCAGTTCAATCACCGGAATATTGCTTCTGGCAGCCGTTGCCATCTCATTCATGTTCATGCGGAAACAGCCGTCTCCCGCAATATTTACAACCGTCTGTTTTGGACATGCTGTCTTTGCACCCAGCGCGGCTCCAAGCCCGTATCCCATTGTGCCAAGCCCTCCAGATGTTAAGAGCTGGCGCGGCCTTTTATACTTGTAGTACTGCGCTGCCCACATCTGATGCTGTCCAACCTCTGTCACTACAATGGCTTCGCCCTCTGTAATCTCATTTAACTTCTCTACAATATACGGTCCAGTCAGTCCTTCAGGGTTATAATTCAAAGGAAGGGCATCCTTACGTGCCATCACCTTATCCATCCACTCTTTGTGGTAAAGCTGCTCCAGTCTGTTGTTTAAAATAGTAAGAACCGCTTTCACATCACCAATGATGCTGACATCCACCATGATATTCTTATTAATCTCTGCCTCATCCACATCAATCTGGATAATCTTTGCTTTCTTTGCAAAGGTCTCTGTATTTCCGGTTACGCGGTCAGAAAAGCGCGCTCCCAGGACAATCAGCAAATCACTTTCTGCAAGGCTTAAATTTGCTGTCTTCGTTCCATGCATACCAAGCATACCGATATATTTTTCATCAGTTCCCGGATAAGCGCCTTTTCCCATCAGACTGTCTGTCACCGGAGCATCCACCTTCTGTACAAATTCATAAAGCTCTTTGCCTGCTTCCGAACTAACTGCTCCGCCTCCGACAAAAATAATCGGTTTCTTCGCTTTCTGAAGCAGTCTGATTGCCTCCTGGATGCTTTCCTCCTCCACCTTATCAGTTGAGCGCGAAATCTCCTGTGGCTCCACTTTTTCATAATCTGCCAAATCACTTGTTGCACTTTTTACAATATCCACCAGTACCGGACCACGGCGTCCCGTCATAGCCACCGTAAAGGCACGGCGGAGTGTCGGTGCCAGTTCTTCTACATTTTTTACAATAAAACTGTGTTTGGTTATCGGCATTGTCACACCTGCAATATCTATTTCCTGAAAAGAATCTTTTCCTAAAAGAGGAAGCCCTACATTACAGGTAATTGCTACCATCGGCACGGAATCCAGATATGCGGTTGCAATACCAGTAACCAGATTTGTTGCCCCTGGCCCGCTTGTTGCCATACAGACACCAACCTTTCCGGTTGCACGGGCATATCCATCTGCCGCATGTGCTGCCCCCTGCTCATGGGAGGTCAGGATGTGCCTGATTTCATCCTGATGACGGTATAACTCATCATATATATTTAGGATTGCACCGCCTGGATATCCGAATACGGTATCAACCCCCTGTTCCTTTAAACATTCTACTACAATCTGAGAACCTGTTAACTGCATGATACTAAACTCCTTCGCATCGTTTTCTGTTGGTTGTTGCTATTCACAGCTATTTAACTATGATATCTCCAAAATTGCTCCTCTGTCCGCAGAAGTTACCATAGATGCATATCTTGCAAGATATCCGGTCTTAACCTTTGGCTCCTTTGGTGTCCAGTTTTCTTTTCTCATTGCAAGCTCCTCATCGGAAACCTTAACATTGATGGAATTTTCCGGGATATTAATAGAAATAATATCTCCTTCCTCTATCAAAGCGATTGGTCCGCCTACAGCAGCCTCTGGTGATACATGACCAATGGATGCTCCTCTTGATGCTCCTGAAAAACGTCCGTCTGTAATCAGTGCAACACTGGAGCCAAGACCCATTCCTGCAATGGCAGAAGTAGGATTTAACATCTCACGCATACCTGGACCACCTTTCGGTCCCTCATAACGGATTACAACAACATCACCTGCGACAATCTTTCCGCCCTTAATCGCATCAATCGCATCCTCTTCGCAGTCAAACACCCTTGCCGGGCCTTCATGCTGCATCATCTCAGGAACAACAGCCGAACGCTTTACAACACAACTGTCCGGTGCAATATTGCCACGGAGTACGGCAATTCCTCCTGTCTCACTATATGGGTTTTCGATTGGACGGATAATTTCCTGATTTCTGTTGACACATCCTTTTATATTCTCGCCAACGGTCTTTCCGGTTGCAGTAATCAAATCCGTATGCAGCAGGCCCTTCTTATTTAGCTCGTTCATCACAGCATAAATGCCGCCGGCTTCGTTTAACTCTTCCATGTAATGATGCCCTGCCGGTGCCAGATGGCAGAGATTTGGAGTTTTTGCACTAATCTGGTTTGCAATATCAAGATTGATTTCAACTCCTGCTTCATGGGCAATTGCCGGAAGGTGAAGCATAGTATTTGTAGAACAGCCAAGTGCCATATCAATCGTAAGGGCATTCTCAAATGCCTCTTTTGTTAAAATATCCTTTGGACGGATATTCTTTTCCAAAAGCTCCATAACTTTCATACCAGCGTGCTTTGCAAGTTTCAATCTCTGGGAATACACAGCCGGAATTGTTCCATTCCCCTGAAGTCCCATACCGATTGCTTCCGTCAGGCAGTTCATGCTGTTTGCGGTATACATACCAGAGCAGGAACCACAGGTAGGACAGGCATTACATACATAATCATCCACATCCTCTTCCGACATCTTTCCTGCCGCATGGGCGCCAACCGCTTCAAACATGGAGGAAAGACTGGTCTTCTCCCCTTTTACGTGTCCGGCAAGCATCGGTCCGCCGCTTACAAATACCGTTGGTACATTTAACCTTGCCGCAGCCATCAAAAGCCCTGGTACATTTTTGTCACAGTTTGGAACCATAACCAGCGCATCAAACTGATGGGCTGTCGCCATACATTCTGTCGAATCTGCAATCAAATCTCTTGTCACCAAAGAATACTTCATACCGATATGTCCCATTGCAATTCCATCGCATACCGCGATTGCCGGGAACACAATTGGAGTTCCGCCTGCCATGGCAACTCCGATTTTAACGGCTTCCACAATCTTATCTATATTCATATGCCCCGGTACAATTTCATTGTAGGAGCTGACAATACCAACTAATGGCTTTTCTAATTCTTCCTCCGTAAGCCCTAATGCATTAAACAGCGAACGCTGCGGTGCAGTCGCCATCCCCTTTTTTACAGCATCACTTTTCATGATTTTTCCTCCCTTTCCTGCGTTGCTTTTTTCTGTTTGTTACTATGCACAGTAACTATATTTTCACAGATTAAATCGCCCATCTGAACCGTACCAACCTGTGTCTTTCCCTCTGACATAATGTCGACAGTACGGTAGCCATCCTTTAATACCTGCTTTACTGCATTTTCAACCGCATCTGCTTCCTCTTCCAAATCAAAGGAGTAGCGAAGCATCATGGCAGCCGATAAAATAGTAGCAATCGGATTTGCCTTGTCCTGCCCTGCAATATCCGGTGCAGAGCCATGGCTTGGCTCATATAATCCAAGGCTGCCCGCCCCAAGGCTTGCTGAAGCAAGCATGCCAATAGAGCCTGTTACCATACTGGCCTCATCGGATAAAATATCACCAAACATATTCTCTGTCAATATCACATCAAACTGCTTTGGGTCGCGGACAAGCTGCATGGCACAGTTATCCACCAGCATATCGGAAAGTTCAACCTCCGGATAGTCCTTAGCCACTTCCCGTACCACCTTTCTCCAAAGTCTGGAGGAATCCAGTACATTTGCCTTATCGACACTGCATACTTTCTTATTTCTCTTCATCGCCACATCAAAGCCCCACTTTGCAATCCGGCGGATTTCATTCTCATCATAAGTCAGCGTATCAATAGCCTTTACTACACCATTCTCTTCCACTGTCTTTCTCTCTCCAAAATAAAGGCCTCCTGTCAGCTCACGCATAACGACAAAATCAAAACCACCTTCTGTCAGCTCCGGCTTTAACGGACATGCGCCAGACAATTCATCAAAAAGAACTGCCGGACGGATATTAGCATATAGTTCCAATCCCTTGCGAATCTTCAAAAGACCTGCCTCCGGACGTTTGTCCGGCTCTAACTGATACCAGGATGACTGTCCGACATTTCCTCCAACAGCTCCTAAAAGTACAGAATCACACTTCTTTGCCTTCTCTAATGTCTCATCGGTCAAAGGCTCGCCATAAGCATCAATCGAGCAGCCGCCCATTAAAAGCTCTTCATATGTAAAGGTATGGCCATACTCCTTCCCGATTTTGTCTAAGACCTTTCTCGCTTCCCTGACAATCTCCGGCCCGATTCCATCGCCGGCAATGGCTGCTATCTTAAAATTCATCCTGTTCCTCCAATCTGCGCCTGTCTTTCATACGCATATATTCTAATTCTGTTGCTGTTCACTCCGTGACCAGTAACCTAATTCTTACTTTTTCGATTTCTCCTGCCAGCTTCCAATACATTATGTATGAAAGAATCTGTTATAATAATAGTAAGAACCTTAACTTATACAGTTTATACAGAAAATAAAATTGTGTCAAGTCTCACTGTTTTCCAGTTGATCCAAATCCGCCACGGTCCGTCCCTAAAAGCTGCCCTACTTCCTCAAACTGAATACAGGGCTGATTCTTCATAATGCGGAACTGGCAAATTCTGTCATTTATATGGATTGTGGTATCCCTCATAGCAAGCACCGGCATCCTCCACATATCATTGTCCCCGCAATATGAGCCGTCAACAATGCCGCAATGGTTTGTCTGGATAATCCCAAAATTCTTAAATGTACTGCTCCTTGGCACAATATGAGCCTCATACCCTTTGGGAAGCTCCATCGCCACCCCAAGCGGAATCAGCTTAAATTCCCCTTTCTTTAATGTTACCTCTTCTGAAGCACGTAAATCAATCCAGTCGGACTTTCCTTCGATATAATCCAGTTTATCAATCTCCTGTGAAAAATACTTAATCTTAATCTTCTCCATTTTGTTCCTCCTTTTTTAGCCTCTCTGTTTTATATGCCGCATAGCCTTCGTAATAATAACTATAATCTACGCCTTTCATATATACTTCCCTGTCATTATTTTATCCGTTCTTTGAATCACTGCTTCAACCCAAATTCATCAAAGTTTTCAAACTTTTTTCAAACTTACATCCTCTCCACCTTATTTAAAATGTATTTTTTTAAAATTTCCTCGTAGTTCAAATCTATTACTGCAAAATCGTTTTCTAATTCAGAACATACCGTAACCATATATCCTTGAACATTCTGCATTTTGAAAAAGCATGAATCGATTGACATGGTATCGATTAGATTCAACTGTTCATTTATTCCTGTTCCGAGCCACTTTAAGTAACTCTCCTTTCGTGTCCAAATTGAATAAAAAAATGAAGTTTTGTTAACATCTTCCTTTTCAATTATCTCTTTCTCTTTTTTTGAAAAAACGGAATCAATAATATCATATGGAGGGGCTACTAGTTTTTCAATATCGATACCCACTTCATTACTAGACACAGCCACAACGATTGCATTTCTTGTATGTGATATATTAAAAAAAATGTCATTACATTCTTTAAGGTATGGTTTACCATAATTATTTTTCTGAATAATTATATCTTCCCCTTTTATACAATACATCTTTTCCATTAAATATCTTATATACATTTCTCCACATAATGACAATCTCTTATCAACATCATGGTAAAATTTGCTTATTTTTTCTTGCCTTTCCTTACTCAATGTAGAAGCAGCTAACATTTCTTTATTTGAAAATGTATTTATTGGTACTTCACTAAAAAACACATATAAATATTGCTTATTTTTTTCCATAACTATATCATTCCTTTAATTTCTATGTCGAATTCTGCTTCAATAGTTACTACTAATCTAATAAATTGTAATGAATGAATTAATTTCATACAATTCAGCTTCTTTCCCCAATTGTTTCTTTACAATTTCGACCAAGGAGTTCCTTCACACAACAAACCGTAAACCACTGTGGAATCCCACACAACGGATTTTTTTCTATATCATAATAAGCTTCTATCTCCTCCTTTGGCATTGTCTTCCGTTCCTCCTCATAAAACCAAAAATGGCCTTTATCCTTTTCATCATGCATTTCCTCCAGACGCTTTAATGTCAATCCCGAATCACAAATCGCATTTAAAATGTCCTGTAAACGCCAATGATACTCTGTCCCCTCTTCAAACGGGCCTGTCATTTCATAATCCTTTCTGATAATCACTTCCCTGCCATCCGGCTTTCCGTCATCATAAGCAAATGGACGTGAAAATGGATGAATTTCATAATTAATATAGATACCGTTTCCTTTCAGAACTCTTGCAATATTTTGATACATCTCCTTCAAATGGCTTATCCATACATGCACGCCTTCTGATGTATATACCAGATCAAATTTGCCTGATTCCATATCTGTTAATTTCATGGTATTCTGCACCCTGAACTGAATGTTCAAATGATTTTTATCTGCAATCTCTTTCGCATGCTGCAGCTGCTTTTCACAGATATCACAGGAAACCACATTTGCCCCCAGTGCGGCAAATGCAAATACCGCCCGGTTATCCCCGCTTGATGGCACCAGTATGTTCCTGCCTTTTAAATCAGGAAATGCCGTATGGATAACTTCCCAGGTTGTCCGGTGAAACGCAGATTCTGGTTCTTCCAGTATCTTTTGTACCACTTCATCTTTCCGATAGCTCATATACCAGTCGGAATCGGCAATATCATTCCATTCTTCTATTACTTTCTGTAAATATATTTCGTCCATTATAATCCTCATTTCTGTGCAAAAAGCTTAGTACACTTGTTCTCTTTTAAAAAGGTGTATAGAATTTAATGGGAGAGAAACCAAATTAAACTATACACCTTTGCAGCTATATTCTATTACTTTTTAGTTTATTCTTTAATGTAATCAATTTCTGAAAGATTCACTCCAGATGCCGAAAGAATAACTTTTAATGCTACATAACGTCTTTTTAATTTTTGATAAACCTCGGTATCTTTTTCGCATGACATCATATAATCCTGTATCCTGTCAAATTCTTCAACTGATACTTTAAGCATTTCTTTTTCTGTCATATTATCACCGCCCTTACAAATTAGTGTGCTATGATTAACTGTCTATACTTATTATAATCAATCAGACAGGGAATGTAAAGCGGCACATATTTAAATCATGGCAACAACATTTTGCCAAAAAAGCACTGTCATCTTTTATTTTTCTGCATAAACTAGATTAACCCCTTAATCCACAACAATTCTATATTGTATATTGATGGTATCAGAAAGGAGCCTTATGAAAGCATTGCAGGCAGCACAACAGGATATGCCGGATACCGGCTATTTCCGTGCAAATGTTACTTCCCAGAGAAATTCCAGACCAATTTCCGGTGCTACGATTCAGATTAGTGATATCAATAATCCAGACGATATCCTGGAGGAAATCACCACCGACCAGAACGGTCAAAGCGAAACCGTCTCTCTTGGTGCCCCACCATTAGAATACAGCATGGTTCCGGAATCCAATCAGCCATACTCCGTCTATAATATCCGCATATCTGCCCCAGGTTATGAACCGGTAGATGTTTCCGGAGCCGAAATTCTTTCAGGAGAAGTCGCAGTACAGAATGTCTCTCTTCTCCCTTTAGAAGAAACGGAACCTGACAGTGAAGAGCTTTTTGTCATTCCACCACATACCCTGTATGAAGAATATCCTCCAAAAATCCCAGAAGATGAAGTAAAGGATGTTACACAGACAGGCGAAATTGTACTAAGCCGCGTAGTAATCCCCTCTGGTGTGCGTTTTTCCATGCTCTAATCACTCACCAAATCATTGTCCATCCAATTTCCGGTATGCTCCAAGCAGCCGTCTGATGGTTCCGCTCTGCCAGCGCATGACACTGCCTTCCTCCTGCACTGTTTTTCCCGTCTTCCGGTAAACAGACGGCGGATTAATCTTTTCCATAAAAAGCCAGTCTGCAATTTCCTCTGAGGAATATCCCAGTTCCTGCCGTCTTATCATTTCCTGCAATATCTGGTAACTTTCATCTGGTTCCAATCCACGCACACCGTCTTTTTTTACAATCCGAAAACCGTATGGCGCCACGCTTCCAAGATAATTTCCTTTTTCCTTCTGCTCGCGTTTTACGATAGAAACCTTTCTTCCCACATCTTTTGCATACCACTCATTCAATAAATGATATAGGCCTGCTGCCGTTTGGTTTCCAAACAACTCTGCACTGTCATATCTTTCTGCAGCAGACAAAAGCCGGACACCATGCTGTGGAAAAAAGCGCTCCACCAGTTCTCCTACTTTTCGGTAGTCCCTCCCCAGTCTGGAAAAATCCTTTACCGCCAAGCAGGAAATCTCCCCCCTGCCAATCTGTTCCCGCAGCAAAAGAAAGGCCGGGCGCTTCCATTCCCTTCCCGACCATCCCACATCCTGAAAAAGTACAACCTCTTCCGTTATCTTCTTCTGCCTGAGCAAATGCCTGCATACCGCAATCTGCGCATCAATGGATAAATCCTTCCGGTTTTGGTGCTTTACTGATATCCTTGCGTAAACTGCTGTCTTCACGTCCTGACAAAGCCCCCTTTTTCCTTTCACTGATACGAACCTGCGCCTGTTCAAATACTTCCCTTGACACTATCGCTTCAAACATTCCCTCTACCCTTACCCATTCCCTGGAAGGAATGTTCTCCCGCAGGGAAAGTTTATAATTTATCTTTCTTCTCTTTCCCTGTACCATCACTCCGGTATACATTTCGTTTTGCAAAATTCTTCTTACAGAACCCGGATGCCAAAGACTCTTCTCTCCCTTTACAAAACCAGAAACATAAGCACTCCTGCACAGCCTTTTGTACTCACTGGGTGAAGGAATTTCTTTTTCATTTAACCATGCACTGATTTTTTCCGGGGACATTCCCTGCACCCTGAGTTCAAATATCTTTTTTACAACCTCTGCTGCATCCTTATCAACCAGAAGATGGTTTTTATCTGCCGCATCCTTTTTATAGCCGTATACACAAAAGGCACCGATATAAGCGCCTTCCTTTCTCTTTATCATCTGTTGCAGACGGACCTTTTTGGAGATATCCTGACAATAGCTGTCATTTAAAATATTTAAAATCGGGATTAAAAGATGCTGCTCCATAAACCCTGCCTCCATGCTGTCATAGCCGTCACAGACTGCAATAAACCTCACATGGTGTCTTGGAAAATATTCCTGTAAATAATAGCCGGTATCAATATATTCCCTGCCAAACCGTGATAAATCCTTTACCAGAACACAGTCAATTTCTTTATGCTCCACCGCCTCAAAGAGCTTTTTCACCCCTTCCCTGTTAAAATGGCTGCCGCTCACTCCGTCATCGACCCACTCTCTGCAAAGTAGTAATTCCTGATGGCTGTTTAGATACATCTGAATCAGTTTTCTCTGGTTCTGCAGGCTGTTGCTTTCCCCCTCCTCCCCATCTTCCTTTGAAATCCTAAGATAACTGCCGCACCGTATCATACTTCCTGCTGCCTTCTTCATACCAGTATACCGTCCAAATCTTTTGTACTATCTTATTCGCCAGACAGCATGTACTATAACTATCATATTGATTATGGTTCAAACAATTAATATAAAGAACGCTGCTTTTGCGTTCTTCTTAAGAAGGATTTCGTTTTACTTAGGCGGTGTTTTTTACCGCATTAGTGAAACTTCATTCTTTAACTCTGGCAGTTCATTAATAAAGGCAGCTGCCTCCTCCCATGCTTTCTCTGACTCAGGCATTTTATCCATCGCCATCTGAAATACATGGAACATTCCCTCATAAATAGATTCTTTTACCTCGCAGCCGGCTTCCCTTGCTTTTTTAACCGCCTCAGTCGTATCACTTAAAAGCATCTCAATACTCCCCACCTGAAAAAGCATCGGCGGAAATCCGGTAAAATCTCCAAACAACGGAGAAATCAGCGGATTAGACGGATCCTGTTCCCCATAATATTCCCCATTATAAATCATGCTTTCCCTCGTATTTCCAAACAGAGGGTCCTTTGTATAATTTTCTTCATAAGATGCCCCGGATGCTGTTAAATCCGTCCACGGGGACATCAGCACAGCGGCTCCCGGAAGTTTTTCTCCCTTTTTCTTTAAGTAACCGCAAAGTGCCAGGGCAAGTCCTCCCCCTGCTGAATCCCCTGCTAAAATAATCTGTTTTTCCTGATATCCGGTATTCAGCAAAAAACGGAAAGAATGGTAAGCATCCTGCAGCGCTGCCGGATATGGATGCTGTGGCGCCACACGGTAATCTGCCGTAAAGACCTTCATACCGCCACGCATCTGACTGTACTCCAACGCAAAATCCCGGTACGCATTTTTCATCTTTCCAATATAACCGCCTCCATGAAACTGCAGTACAGCCATACCAGTCCCAACCCTTGGCGGTTCTAAAATTTCCATATCAAAATTCTTTATCTTAATCCGAAGCATATTATACTTGTCAGGACAATGCCACGGAGGCTCAATCACATTTTTCCGAAATGTTCCATCCTGAATCTTTGGTCCTATCAGGCGCTCCGAAGTGACAATCTGAATAAATTTGCGCACCATCTTTGCCTGTATACTAATATCCTCTCTCAAATTAACCTCACTCCTACAATCTATTACTTTTTACCCTTTCAAATATAAAACCGTCTCTTTAACTCATTTTTCGCTTTTCTGTAGCCGATACTAAAGCAAAACGAGAAAATCAATGCCGACACACCAAAAGAGGTCCACGGCAACACCGGACTTTTTGTCACTCCCGTCAGGTACAGAATCAAGAGAATCAGACTTACCAGCAATGTAAAAATCTGTACCAGCAGATAGCTTTGCCAGTCTGAAAAATTAATCAGCATACAGATTACCAAAACCATATCTAAAATCAATACTGCACATGGAAGCCCATACAGCACCGACCAGCCGGTAAATCCGGTTACTCCATCCGCCGCCAGCATAAACACCAGGGCAGCGGCCGCCTGCATAAAAATCTTACGGATATGGCTGTTTTTCTGATTAAAGGAATATAAAACCGTAAAGATGGTATAAACAATACAAATTCCCGTAACGACAGACCAGCCAATCCGGTAGTCACTATAATAATCAATCAGACAGAGACCGGCTTCCAGCACAATCAGAACATATATAAAAATAACCGTCAGCCTCTTCAACAGTTTAATCTTATAGCGGATATCAGGATAGGCATTAAACTGCTCATCACCTTCCCTTGTTACTACATTTCCGCAAAGAGGGCAGATTTCCGTATCATCCACAATCTGCACCCCGCATCGTTTGCATCTGTTCATATTCAACCTCCATCTGCTGCGCCATTGCTTTCTATTGTCACCGGAATGCCATCTGCTGCCAGTGTACAAAAAAAACGCTTTTGAATCGACATATCCGTCAAAACAGAGGTAATGGTAAATACCATCGTATCCTTATATGAACAGATTGCCCCCTTAATATTCTGCCCTACGGAACGTGAAATCATCGCATGAAAATGGCGGATATACGGCTCATAACTTTTCTCTACCTTAATATTTCCGATATTTGTCACGGTTGTTGTATTCGCCCTTGCCGAGGAACGGTATACAAACCGCATTGCTAAAATTTTAAGAAAAATTGGAACAGAACGCAGCAGAATATTTTTTTGGTTAGAAACATTATAAGAAAAAAGTTCCTCCAAATGCTCCTTATTAATCTGTCCCCTAAGACTTTCCTTAACAATTTCAATGACTTCCTCCAAAGAAATATTTTCCCTGTCCGGCTCAAATACAGCACTGACCATTACAAAAAAATTTCTCGTCGTATAGGAATTAAAATATGGCCGCAGATTGACAGGAACGCTTGCGGAAACCGGTTTCTCAGAAGGTTGTCCATGAAGGTATTCAATATAAATGCTGTACAAAAAAACAGCCGTAAAGTACTCATTAATACTGACATCATATTTCCCGCATGCCTCTTTTAATGCCGCAACCGGCATATATCCATGAATGACACTCATTTCCCCTGCTAAAAACATTTCTCCCTTTACTTCCACTGCCCGTTTCGTCTGGTATCCCTTTTTATGGCTCTTTTTATAATTTTTTATATAGCTGTCTTCAGTATTCATAGAAGTTTCGTCTGAAAAATCATCCTTTTCCCCCTGCTCCAGACTGGAATATTTTAACCGCAGATACTGATAGGTGACTTCCCTTAGAAAATTCACTCCACCCATGCCATCTGCCAGCACATGGAAAACCTCCAGATTAATGCGGCACTTGTAATATGTGATACGAAATAAATAATTATGGTTAGCATAAGGTTCAATATACCGGCATGGATATTCATTTTCCTGCCTGACAACCGGTGCAGGCTTTTCATTACTCTCAAAATAATACCAGAAGATCCCCTTTCGCAGTCTGACACAAAACGTATCAAAACGAGGCAGTACCTTATCTAACGCCTCCTGTAATAATTCCCCATCTATTTCTTCAAACAGGGTAACGGAAATCCGGTATACATTTGTCATATTATAACTGGCAATTGCCGGAAACAGATTGGCTGTATTGTCTAACTTTTCCCAACGGATTTTTTGCCGCATCCTCTGCTTTTCTGCCCATCTGTCTCCCTGCTTCCTCTCATTTTTTCTCTTTCCCACGTCTTCCTCATTTCTGTGCGGCTTATTACTTCGAAAGTTAAATATGCGCACAACAATTCTGCCATTTATTGTAACAGATTCCCGTACATCTTACAACAATCTCCGCACACCAGCCCCCGAATATGTAATTGTCCACGACGGGCCTCCAAATGATTCTTCTGCAAAGAACTACTATGTCAAATACAAAGATTACATCAAAAATGTTGCCTCCAGTGAAATCTATGCCACCTGGCCGGAAGCAACTATTTACGCAAATATTCTGGCAATCCAGTCTATCACATTGAACCGCGTTTACACCGAATGGTAATATAGTGTACATAAATTCGTGGTTGGTTCGTATATGATATCATATTTTAATTTTATATATAATATGAATTTCATCTTTTTTCATAATAACTTTATCTATTATTTTGTTAACTATAACACGTTGTGTATGTTTATCAGTTCCCATAAATATTTCTTTCCACTTTGGTATATTATTTTTTATATCATCCATTTCTTTGTTGGAATTATTGATATCATCTATTTGTTCTTGAATATTTTTTATCTTTTTCTCAGTGTCTTCTAAGTTTGCTTTATGTTTTTTAATGGCATGAGCTAATTCTTCTATAGATAATATATAATTACCCATCATAGCTTCAGGCATATGTTCTTCCATTATATCAATTCCATTTTTTATTTTAACCAACTCTCTTTTATTCTTATCTAAATTCTTCTTTAATTTCTGACATTCATTATCTTTAATATTCTTTACGTTTTGGGATAAATCAATATTATCTAATAAAGAGTCTAAGTATTTACATATATCTTCAAAAATAATATTTTCTATTTTATCAGCCCTAAATCTGCATGTTTTATCATGAGGGATACCTTGTTGAGCCATTTGACATCTGTAGACTCCAATTCTACTTGCGCGTTTTTCACCTGTCCCTTTTATTGTCCAATAATTGTACTGTGAATTATTTGTTAATTTTGTACCACAATATCCACAATAAGCAACATCTATAAATGGAAGAAACCCATCATTTTTTTTAATCAAATTGTATTCATTTTCTTCAAAACTTTTTTGATACTCTTTACTGCGCAATTTCCGTTTACGTTGTACTTCATTCCATATATCTTCATCAATAATAGCAATGTTTTCATTACGGTTTTCAGACTTAATCCATTCATCATCACTAAGCCTTAAATATTTGCCATTAATACGCTCTCTGCGTTTATAAGCAACATAGCCAGCGTAAACAGGATTGGTTAATATACTAGTAATCGTACCTGATTTCCAAAAATCATTTGGTGCCAGTTTTATATAATCGTCATTTGAATTTAATACTTCTGCAATTTTATATGATCCATATTCTTTTGTTAACGATAAATTATAAATATATTTTACTACATCTGCCTTTTCATCAACTATTTGCAATTTTTTCAATGCTCGTCCATGTTTGCTAATTTCGCCTGAAAAAACCAATTCATATCCATATGGAGCTTTACCACCCATAAATTTACCCTTTTGGACTAACTTTTGTGCAGTATCTTTTACTCTCATTCCAGTATCAGAACTACTCTTTTGTGCATTACCATATCTTAAGGCTAACATCATTTGCCCCATAATATCATCTGTTTCTGGTGAAATACATCCATCCTTAACTGTATAAATGTCAACATTATAACTTTTTAGTTGCATTACATAAGCACCAATCTCCCACATCCTACGCCCTATTCTATCATCTTTATAAACAACAAGAATATCGTATTCTTGATTTATTGCGTCTTGTAATGCCTGTTGTAACACATCTCGCTCAACAACAGTATTCTTATACCCACTTTTACTGCCCTCGAAATATTCCTTGTTATCTAATTTCCAATTTTCATGTGATTCAATATATTCTTTTACTAATTGACGTTGTACAGATAAATCGCCATCCGCTTCTAATTGTTGGTTAGAACTAACTCGTAGTAACATACGTACTAATTTATAATCATTATTCATAAAAATATCATCCTTTCAATTTTTATTATGTTAATTGACTCATAAAACCACATATAGGAGGGTTATAACCCTCCTATATCATATATGTATTACTTTGATTGAATTGTAGTATTTTGATGAATATTTGAAAGCAAAATGTTTTGTACTTCTTTTTGTAATGTCTGAACATCTTGTTGTGTTGGATTATCAACCAAATAACTTGATGTAACTTTTATAGTTTTTTTCTTTTTCCCATTATGATTATTCATAATAAGCATATCCTTATTACTAATATCATTACTATTATATACTATTTTTTCTATTTTATCAACATTATTTTTTCCCTGTACTTCCAAAGCCGCCTCTGTCCTTTCCGCTTAAATGTTTCTCCTCACAAAAATTAATCTCTGGTTGATTTCTAAAAATCCTAAACTGGCAAATCCTATCACCTTTATGTATTACTGTATCTCTCATTGCTAACGCAGGAAAATACCATTGGTCATTATCTCCACAATACGAATTGTCAATAATGCCACAATGGTTTGTCTGGATAATCCCAAAATTCTTAAATGTACTGCTCCTTGGCACAATATGAGCCTCATACCCTTTGGGAAGCTCCATCGCCACCCCAAGCGGAATCAGCTTAAATTCCCCTTTCTTTAATGTTACCTCTTCTGAAGCACGTAAATCAATCCAGTCGGACTTTCCTTCGATATAACATATCTTTTCTGCGTCATCACTAAAATATTTAATTTTTACTTTTACCATCCAGTCACTCCTATTCTTTTGCAATTTTTACATTCTTATTTTCACGTTTCTTCATATTTAAATATTCAATCGCTTTATTCCTGTTTGTAAATAATACTGTTTCAGCGAGTGCTCTATGAAACAGGAAAGTTTGTTTTGTTTTTAAATCCGTACCTGTACAATAATCTTCATATACTGATACAATGTGTAAATCCAACAATTCATAATATCCGATTTTAGGCAAAACTCTCGCAAATATTACAGTATCACTTTTTTGTAAATTTCCATAAATAATATTTGACATGGCAACTTCTCCTATATGGTTAATTCACCATTAACAACTTGCAGAAGAATATTTTCATTAATGTGATATAAATTGCCATCATTAAGTTTTACCGCATTTTTATTATTTGTCCTATCACAAGCTAGTTTCATAAAAATACCTTTAAAAAGTTTATATTCATCTTTTTCATTTTCCAAAACAATAAACAATTCAGCAGGTTTTATTTGGTCAATATTCTTATTAAAACTATTATCAACTATTTTAAGTTTCATACGTATACTTTAACTCCTTTCGTAAATAATGAATTTTCAAAATCAGTCACTGTTTCAATTCTAAGACGATTGACAATACAATAGTCCACTGTACCTTTTCTCTTCATTTGCATCCTTCCTTTCTTTTATAGATATTTTTTGTATTCCTGCACTCCCTCTTCATCTTCAACACTTTTATATAATGAATAAATCCTCTCACGGATAGGAGAAACATCATTCGCAGCCACCCACTGTGCAAACTGTTCTTTTATAATTTTTTTATTATACTTTACATGTTCAATTAAATTCCTTCCTCTGTCCGCATCCGCCCTCAGCCATAGTTTCTCCGCTTTCCGACACCAGTGAATGGAACGGTATATATCACCATAAATTCTATATTCCATTCGCGCCAAAAAAAGATATGTCTTGTAAAGATATTCTACCTCCATTGGACGTAAAACATTTTCCTGAGCCTTATTTGACAAAATAGAGATAAACTTTAAAAAAGTGACTCTCGCCCTGTGTTCTTCCCTTAAGGTATATTGGCAGCTTCCCATATGATAAATAGCCCGATAATATAAAGGATTAATTTTAACTGCATTATTAAAACAATTAAATGCTCTTTTATAATCCCCTATATGATTCTTATAGATATATCCTATTTTATACCATGCAAAAGCATTATACGAATGGTCTGTTACAAGCAGATAATACCGTAAAGCATCATCATATTTTTCTAACAAATCTCCATTGATTTGAGCAATCAATAATACTAAAGAATCCCACCTGCCATCTGCCTGCGCCTGTAACTCCTGTATTAAATCCAAAATACTATCCACATCATATAGAAATACTTTCTCCAACCGTTTACAATAATAATTATACTCATACGCTAAATAAGCCATTGCAAAATCAGCAAATAAACTATCTCCTTTTATTTCCTGGTTATTTGCTATTCTTCTAATACTTCTTATATAACGTGGACAAAACTTCTTATAACTAACTATATCGGGAATAAAAAATCTAGTTCCTAAGAAAGTCTCCATAAGCAAATTATTATCATATATATGCGCTAACAATAATAAATCACTCAATCCTCTGTTAAATTCCTCGTAATCTTCTGCCAGACAACCAATTATTTTCTTTAATATCCATAATTTTGATGATTCCTCATTATATATAACTACTTTTTCTCCATAAATATTTTCTACCGTTTCCGATATCAAAAATATTCCTTCGATTCTCACATACGGATATAATTTCTCTTGCTCTAACTTATCCCTTATAATAAAAATATTTATTATATCTTCATTCTCTTTATCATATACATATTTATCCTCTTCATCCACTCGAAAAACTCTCTCATGAACATAAATTCCTATCATACGGAAAAAAATCAAAAAATATGTTGAAAAACATATTTCTGTATTGAAATAAGTTAAGCGTATATCTTTCATTACATTTCCTTCCTATAATGATATATTATTCCATTTCTAATTGACATCATAAAACATACTGTTTTGCAAATTTATGGTTATATATAATTTCTGCTTTATTAATTAACTTGCCATAATCATTTACTCTCCTCTGTTTTCTTAATGCCAATCTTTCTGAACATTGTATGAAATGAAGCATTAATTTTTTTAATAATTGGTTCATATACTTTGCTACAATTTTTTTGATAAAATGGAGGATAACAACCATTCGTTCCATAACTATACGCATTAATTTTGACATTGCCTGAATTTAAATCAATAATAATTTCTCCGTCAACAGTTGTCGTTTTATGATATTGTAACACTGGGAACCTTATAGAATAAAAATCACCTTCCGAGTCACCTATAAGTTTATTATGGCGAAAACCATTACTTTTTAGTTCCTTCTTATTCGGATTTGGCAAAATGTATTCTTTACTAATCAACATTTCCATAGCACAATTTCTCCTTTCCTTAGAGATTTCATAACATCTATGAGTCTTTGATTTCTACTCCCTCTATATGGTAGTGTGATATCACGCTGCGAATCTATGTATTGACCGTCAACTAAAATATTGCACTGTTTTACAATGTTTTGTATTCTAATTTGAAATATACTATATGAATTCCACGGTTTTCCATATAAATCCGTTCCATGAATGCCAGGCTCCCATATATCCTCCCATGTAAACCCTGTATATAACCAAATAGATTTTTGTGGGCATGAAAGACGAAATTCATTGACCAAATCTAAGACATCATTAAGATTATTTTCAAAAAGCGGATCGCCTCCTGTCAGTGTCAGCCCTGAAATATAATCTTTGTCCAATTCTCTGAACAATTCTTCTTTCGCTTGTTCATCAAATGGAATACCGCTATTAGCGTTCCATGTTTGAGGGTTCTGACATCCTTTGCATTTATGGGAACAGCCTGAGAGCCATAGTACAACTCTCAGACCTTCTCCGTTATTCATATCTGGATAAGTTAAATTATGATAATTCATTACATTGACACCCTATCTTTAATTTCTGCATTCTTTGCCTCATTATATCTCGTTTCACCATGAACCCTAGTAAATCCAAGATAACCATTCATCCGATCAATCTTTGTTATCTTACTTCTTCCACATTTAGGACATACATCCATTTCTATTTGCTGATACCCACAATCTTCACAATAACATAATGCTAAATTTACTCCCTCATAAAATCCTTTCTCCATTGCACGAAGAATTAATGTCTTCATTGCTTCTATATTGTAATTAAGATTATATCTACAATATTGAATCTCTCCACCTTTAAAATATGGATAAAATTTTTCTTCTTTGTCTTGTTTTTCAATGGGAGACATCTGCTCAGATACATGACAATGAAAACTATTGCTTACATAGGGCTTATCAGACACATTTTCAATGATTCCGTATACTTTACGGAACTGTTCTATTTGTAGTCCACACAAACTTTCTGCTGGGGTTCCGTAGATAGCATATAGAATATGATCTTCTTCTTTGATTCTATCTATATATTTTTGGATGTATTGCATTACCTCTAATGCAAATTCGCCATCTTCGCGAATAGATTTGCCATTATATAGTCTCTGCAACTCATTTAGAGCTGTAATACCATAACTCATAGTCATTGGTTGAAGAATAGATTTAATCTTTTCTTCGGGTTGTAAATGTCCACCATACAATCCACCTTCACAGAAAGCTACTGGATTTACACTTGCCCTCAATTCTCCAATATAGTCATAGGTGCGTTTATGCAGTCCTCTAATAAGTTCAAGATAATATTCTAAGACCTCATAGAAATCTTTTGATTCTTGTCTTGATTTCGCCAATATCATCGGCAAATGAAGAGAAACAACACCCAGATTACATCTTCCTTCAAATACTGGCTTATCATTTTCATCTAGTGAATGCATACCACCTTTTTCATACCAAGGTGATAGAAATGCCCTACACATGTTTATTGGTTATCACTAACCACACTGACTAGCTTTTCCCTCTGAGGTGTCCTCCTCCTCTTCATCGGGCGGTATCTTTGGAAATGGTGCTTATCTCCATTTCTACACGGCTACACTCATCACCGTTAGTCGATTGACCTTTTTTTATAAAGGCACAGCTTCATCTATGGTACTAACGAATTTCTTCTCCCATAGACCTATCTGTTAGCAACTTTAAAGTCACACCTGTTAAGCAACAGTTAAATACCGTTTTACATGGGCTGATTTGCACTTACCCATAGGACTTACTACTCTACCATATTTTTTATACATTTCAGGCACGTATCCATTCCCTGTTAATGACAACCAATCAGGATACATGGTCTTACTACTACATTCTATACCAGCATTAAATACATCTGCATTTGGATATAGCTTACTTCCATCTCCATGCAAATTCTTGTCATACAAAAATACAATCTTAGGAAATAGCACAGGACGTTTAAATCCTTTCTTTCCTTGACCTTCTCTATGTACATTTAGCAATGTAATAGCTGCCATTTTGCCAAATTTATCTGTTGCTAATCCAATAGTCATCGTAACAAAAGGATAATCCCCTCGGCTGGAACCGACCGTATTTAATTTATATTCAATCCCTTGCCACCCCTGCTCAAAATCACGATGTATCTTATTCATTACCCATTCTTCAGCACTGGAAGTATTAGTTATTTCAGTTTCATTATCTTTTTCAATATATCCACATACATCTGCATATTCTTTTCTATATTTCCAATATGATTTTTCTGCATATGGTGAAAGAATCTTGTCCACTTCTGGAACCGTAAACCCTCCATACTGTTGTGCTGCTGTGGAAAGAATGATATCGCCCATAACATCAAATGCTGTATCAAGAGAATTAGGTTCGTTGTACCAAACATTCCCCATTTCAAATCCACCTTGCATGATCTCCCCAACTCTAAAAAGGCAACAATTGAAAGAATCAAGCCTTGCACTTCTATCATGAATATAAATATATCCATCTTTCATTGCTTGCTTTTCATTCAATGTAAGGAAAAACTTTTTATACAGTTCTCCATTTAATTCGTTATAAATAAGACTTCTTTTCGTTGCAACCAAGGCAGAATCCGTGTTCGCATTACTCTTATCCCCTATATATCTGATTGCCTGACTTCTCTCATATACCTTGTCCATCATATGTACAAAATCTTTTTTATAATTTCTATATTCTTTATACATTTTTGCAACTAATGGATAGTGTTCCTCAAGAACAGATTCTACAATATTGTGCATCTCATAAATCTCTGTATCTTCTAAATCATTCTCAACTAATTTATCCCATACAACATTACAAATGATTTGATAATCTTTATCATTAAGATCTATCATTGCTCTTTTAGCTGCTTTATTACAAGCATTTATAATTTTTTGTTCATCATATTTCTCTAAAGTTCCATCCTTTTTAATTATCTGCAATAACACATTCCTCCTCATTTATGCAATTGATAAATACATCCGCTTATAAAACCAATGAATCCTAAAACAAAATAAAAATGACTTGTTGTAAGTTCACACTGGTTTACAAGTGGCTGTAAAAAAACTTCAATACAAATTTTATCAACGTCAAATTGAACTAATATCCATGCAACAATCAATCCTTCTACTAATCCACTTAACAATTACTTCTCCTTTCCCCAGCCAATGAAACAGGCATTTAATCCTCAATCAAAGTTTTGAATTTATCAATAATTCTTTCATTATGAACCTTTGTTTTATTTAAGTCATCCTCTGTAGACTGTAACTTTTCTTTTACTTCGCATATTTCACTGATATTTGCAGCAATTTCTTCATTAACATTCAACAACTGGTTTATAGTAGATGTAACAATATCTAATGCCCTACTTGATTTTACTCTTAATTCTTCTAACTTTCTCTGTTTTGTTTCAATAATATTTTTTGTTATAGCCATATCTTAATCTCCTTTTCATCAACAATTTTTATTCATCTATAATTGATAACTTCAATAACATATGTATCCATAAGTAAATTCCCCTTTCTATATTTATCTAAAATTGCTATTTAAATCTTTTCATATTATTTACAATCTTTATTCTTTTTGAAATATGTTCATTACGTAATCGTTCAAGAGTATCAATAATATCTTCAAGCAATTCAATATATCTGTTATACTGTTTAATCATTGATTGATGGTATTTATAATCAACTTTTTGTCCTGCAATTTTACGTCCGGTTTTAATATCAAAAGTATCAGGCGAATATGCAACTGCTTCACTTTTAAAATATGGGTTAGATGAACCTTTTCTACCAAACATAAAATCAATTCTATTTAAAATAAATGCACATTTTTTACTCATATTTGAAATTTCATCAATGATAGAATGTTTTTCTTCCATCATTGCAATAACTTTATTCTTTTCTGGGATATCAATAAATTTTTTCTTCATATATACTTTCTCCATTTATAAATTTTTGTTACTCCACTATAAAATTTAAATGGAGTAACTATTGTTATTTTAATATAGGTATAAGTTATTCTATTTTGATATAACAGTATCAGCACCTTTGACAGTTACCCAGCCATGCTTTAATCTAGCTTCTGCTAACTTATTTTCAACAAGTTTATCTGTAATACTATTGGATACTTTCTTATTTGCCTCTGCCTCTGCTTCTGCTGCAATCTTCAAAGCATCTGCTTCAGCCTGTGCTGTTGTCTTTTTAACAGTTGCATCGGCTTCAGCTTTCTCTATATTCTTTTTATTTTCAATCTGTTGCTTTTCATAATCCATCTGAGCTTGTTGCTTTTTTGCAATTTTATCATCATATTCTTTGTCAAATTCTGCTCCGTCAATAATAACTTTATTAATATGAATAACCCCTTCTCCATATTTTTCATCAAGAGACTTCTGTATATTTTCCTGCGCTTTCGGTTCTAATATACTTCTGTTAGTAACATCTGTTGGTGTCAGTGTTTTTGATGATGTTTTTATCGCTGAAGCAACAAGTGATTCACTAACAAGATTGTCTTTATAATCAGCTACATTTGCAAAAATCCACGCTGACTTTTTTGAATTAATCTGATATGTAACTGTAATACCTTTAAAAATTACTGCATTTCTTTCACTTGTTTCAGAAGATATTTTATTTTTATCGAAAATAATATCCTGCTGTTTATTATTTACTTTTTCAATCCCTTGTACAAATGGTATCTTTAAGTTAAAACCGTTAGACATCGTTTTTCGTGATACCTGTCCAAATGTTGTTTTTACCCCTGTATATCCAGTAGGGATTATCACGAAACTAAAAGCAAAAATAAATAATATAATACCAATAATGGCACAAAATATATTACTTTTATAGCCTTTATATTTATTTCCTGAATCTTCTTCTGATGACATATTACTATCATGATACTTTTTAACACCAAAAACAATTGCTAAAATAACTACTAATATTCCTAAAGATCCTACAAAAAAATTCATATATTTACTCCTTTAATCAATTATTTTACGCTACATTTCTTATATACTTGTCATATGTAGATTTAATTATCTCTGCTAATACAGATGGTTGTATTTCGCCATTATTCTTAAATACAAAGTCAACATACTCAGAAATACCAACAAAATCTTCTCTATCAGCAATTAATCTTCTTTGTGCTTCATCTATATTATCTTTTCTTTTCATAAGTCTGTCCCATATAACGTTTTCATCTGTATTAATATAGAAAGAAACCGGATGAATATTTGTAAATTCCTTTAACTTTTTAAGTCCTACAGGGTTTGTCACAATCATCTTTTCAACGGATAAATCATGTAATGCTATACCATAATTCCATATTTCTCCATTGGATACTTTATATGATGCTGTTACTGCAAAGAATTTTTTCTTTTTAAGTTCTATAAAATCTCTTTCTGAAACAAAATGATATGATTTATTATCTACTTCATTATCTCGCTGCGGGCGTGTTGTATACTCCAATACAGGTGACATTCCACATTTTTTCAAATATTTCTGAATTGTTGATTTCCCACTACAAGATTTACCAACTAAAATCAGCAACTATTCTATTCCTCCCGAAAACCTATAACTTTTCCATCATTTAAAATCACACACTTATTTTTCTTTTTATACATATCCAAGCAGTCTTCTATCGTTACTGCATCAAAATTAATTTTATTCACAAAATACTCCTTTCCTAATTAATCACAAAATCTGATACATCATTTTTAAAATCTTCGCCAGATTCTATATCTTTAATACAAACTGCAATAGGATATCTCAAGTCTAAACTTAGCACACCCATAATACTACTGCCGTCAACAATATAAGATTTATCTTGGCTTTTAACAAAAATATCGCAATTGTAATTACTTGCAAAACGTACAAATTTTTTAACATTTTCTATTGCACTTAGCTTTACTAAGAATTCCATATGTAAAAAAAATCCTTTCTATCTGTAAACAAGTATTTTTACTATTCTTCCTTTAAATTTTTCACCTGCGTATGACACATCACCCATTAAATGAACTCTTTTAGATATATAATCCGTGTTAACTACAAACTCAACAACACTCCCATCATTATGAATCTTATGGTTATTGACTGTATCTTTATCTGCTTTGCTATCGGCAGTTATACATTTCAGAATGCGCTTTCTGCCATTATGCGATAACACTAAATCTATTTTTACTCCGATATTTTTTGTGTAGTAACTCCCAATAGCAATACAATATCTATTTCCTACCATCCAAACACCAGATTGGTAATCTAAATGATATTTCTCTTTTAATTTTCCTTGTGCCAACGAAGAATTGTCAGTTATCCTATTTGCATCTTCATAAGACTTAAATGTTTTTGTACTTGGCGATGAATACGTTTTATATTTCTTTCTGCTTTTTCTCAAATATTTTCTACATATATACCTCTTCTGTTTCTTATAAGACACCATATACCACTTTTTGTTTATTTTTTTCAGAATCTTTACTTTATCATTCCAATAAACATGTCCAACAATTTTGCTTTTTACATTTGGTTTTGCTCTAATATTTATTGTTGTTTTAGCATATCTGTAATTACCTTCTGCACTTGACAGCATTGGGTTCGTGAATATTGAGAATAAAATAACTATAATCAATGATCCACTTAGCACTCGCTTTTGAATAAAATCACCTCATTTCTTCCAAAATTTCATTGCACCACTTGCATCAAATGGCTTAGTTATAATTGCTTTATATGTATCATCAACGTCAAATCCAACTTTGCGTTTCTCAACACCAACAATTTGACGGTCATACATTCCTAATTCATCTTTCTCTCCTCCAACGCAGACAATATCATCATCTGCAATATGATTATTTATCATTTCTTTTAATTGTTTTCCAGTGTACAAAATATTTAATTATTTACCTCCAAATTTTCAATAATTGTAATATATTTACCAATCAAATAATCTTTTCAAAGCCGTGATGTGTTGCCAGTTCATTTTCAATTGTGGACTTCCCTGAGCCGGAAGCCCCTAGTAAAACAATAATCATACGTGTATTTATTCCTCTCTACTTTTATTTACTCTTCCACAAGATTTTTTCTCTGGACAATAATTAAGATAATCACATTTTGGGACAAATAAATTATCTACAATCCATGCCCACTCCTCAGAAATTTTGTATAGCTCAGTGCAAATATCTCCAAATAACTTTCTGTATTCGTGATATGCTCTACTACACATGCGTTGATGTGACATATCAACAAGATTACGCAAATTACGTTTATCTACAATTTTCGTAGTCATTCCTAATGGAAGTAATAATGCTGAATCCTCTCTTGGTGTTCCTATATCTTCTAACTCCACAAGTGCTTTATTAATTTGATGAATTGCTTCTGTATAAATTTCATATCTCTTTTCATCGTTTCTAACACTTTCGGGGACAACATAATTGAAACCATGCTCATAATCTATGTATCTTGTACTTGCTTGTAGGCGTGTTGGAGATCCGCCAAGATGTGTATACCATTCACGAATAACTCTTGCTGAGTATCCATCAAGTATCATTTCTACATTTACGTATTCAAGAGTTCTTCCGTGATTAGACATAATACAATCCATTCCACGTTTATAATTCTTTATATCATCAAAAATATCAGCTCCCCAGCAAATACCTGCTCTTTTACCAATCAAAGTGATTGGATTTTTAGTTGTTTCCTCTAAAATAATTACATTTCCCATATCTACACCTCAAACTTTCTCATGTCTTCAACAAACGATGAAATAACACTTTCGTTAGAACTGATCGCTTGCACTTCAATTACTTTCCCTTGTGCAATAGCAAAAACACTAATGAAAGACTTTGCATCAATCACATTTCTACCATCATATAAATTAATGTCACATTTGTATTTTGAGCAAACATTAATAAACCAACTCACCATTTCAGGTGTTGATAGCTTAATTTTTAATCTATTCACTTGTACCTCTTGGATTAAAATTTAAATTCTATTTGATGTGTTTACGAGTTACATTTATTACTTCTACATTTAAGATGTGATTAACTTCACAAATTCACCTTCAGATATAATTGGAATATTTAAGTCTATCGCTTTTTTATTCTTTCCTGATGTACTTGCAACATCATTATTTATCAAATAAGATGTTTTGCTAGACACAGATCCTGATACTTTTCCTCCGTTTCTTTCAATAACAGCAACCAACTCATCACGATTCTTATAAAATCTTAGACTTCCTGTAATTACAAAAGTTTTATCTTCTAATATCTGTTTTACATTGCCATTATCATCTGATTTTATGAAATTGAATTCCTCTACTAATTCATAAAAATCATGCTTATTATATACCCACCAATGAGTAAGTGAATTACACATCTCTTTACCAAAACCATCAAGTCCAATAAAAGGCTGATTACCTTCTAAACTCATAATTGTAATAAACTGACCGATATCACCATTAGCACAAGATTTTGATATTTGTTTACTCGCTGTCTTACCAATCAAAGGAATACACAATCCATAAATGAATCTATCTAATGTAGTATTTCTACTTTTTTCAATACTTTCTAACAACTTATCTACTGATTTCCTACCAAATCCATCAAGTTTATGCATTTCTTCTTCATGTTCTGATAGATAATAAATATCTCTAAACGAATTTAGCCACCCTAAATCAATAAATTTCTGTAATGTCTGCTCTGATAATCCATCAATATTAATTGCATTTTTGCTGACGAAGTGTGATAGTTTACCAAGTAATTTGCCCTTACAGTCTGGATTAGTGCATATGAGAATTTCTGTATCATTATCTTTAACTCTTTCTGTATTCCACCCACAAACAGGACAAACACTTGGAATGCAAATAGATTCTTTTACTGATACACAGTCCATTTTTTCTGCATATTCTATCTGAGGAATAATCATATTGGCCTTATAAACACCA
>CANRVD010000018.1 GCA_947643145.1 uncultured bacterium
GTGCAAATTGACGAAGTATATACAAAAATTTACCTTTTGACCCTAACATCATACAAATATTTCCATTAAAAGCGGCTGACATATTATTTAAAATGTCACAGCCATACAAACAGGAGGAACAGGAAAATGAAAAGCATTCGAACCAAAATAACCTTGTGTCTCATCCTAACCGTTTTGATAGCTTTGGTCGCATCTGGAATTTCCAGTATTATTCCTAATTACAACAGCACTATCTCCAATGTAGAATATATGATGAGTGAGACTGCTGTTTTGGCGTCAGAACGTGTAGAACAGGAACTGATGGCCTATAAGAACGCCGTCATGGATACAGGCTGCATTCCACAGTTATCCAGTCCGAAAGTATCGCTGGATAAGAAACGTACTATTGTAGAGGAACGCGTAAAAATGCATAACTTCCAGCGTGGCAATATCATCGGCATGGATGGAATCAGTATTTTTGACGGAAAAGATTATTCTGACCGTGAATATGTACAGCAAGCTATGAAGGGCAATGTTTATGTATCAGAACCGTTAATCAGTAAAATTACCAGTGAACTGTCTATAATGGTTGCCGCTCCTCTTTATAAAGATGGAGTTTATGGCTCTTCCATTGTTGGCGTCGTATATTTTGTTCCGCATGAAACCTTTTTAAATGATATCGTATCTTCCATTCAAGTCGGAGAAAATAGCAGAGCTTATATGATTAATAAATCCGGTGATACCATTGCCGATATTACCCTTGATACGGTTACGGTTCAAAATATTGAGTCTGAGGCAGAAAAGGATGAATCGCTACAGGAACTTGCGACAATCCATACTGCCATGCGCGAAGGGAAAAACGGATTTGGAAGCTATACCGACGGAGAAAACAAAATGTTCACGGCATATGCTCCTGTAAACGATACAGATGGCTGGAGTATTGCTGTTACTGCACCACAGCTTAATTATCTGGCTTCCACAAGAGATGCTATGGTTATTAACATTGCAGTAATTGTCATTGCCATACTAATTTCCAGCATTATTGCCCTGATTTTAGCCAACAGCATCAGCAAACCAATGAAAGCCTGTGCACAACGTATGGATTTACTTGTAAAAGGTGATTTGGAAACACCAATGCCAAAGATAATCAGCAAAGATGAAACCGGGATGCTTGCAAGGTCTACGGCTGCTTTGGTTGAAGGTCTGAGTACTGTCATTAATGACATCAGCCATCTAATGAATGAACTGGCAAACCAGAACCTGAATGTCCATACCCAGCATGAAGATGTATATGTTGGAAGCTTCCAAGATATCCTGCTCTCCATGCGCCATATGAAAACAGAGTTAAGCAATATCATAATGAAAGTTAACCGTTCTGCTGAGCAGGTGTCTTCAGCCAGCACTCAGTTATCTGTAAGTGCCCAGTCTCTCAGTCAGGGAACGACAGAACAGGCCAGCTCCGTACAGGAACTGGCGGCACGAATCAACGTAATTTCCGGTCAGGTCAAAAATACTGCTGGAGAAGCTATGGATGTCCGCAGCCAGACTCACCAAACCGGTGAAGAAATTTCTCTATGCAATCAGAAAATGCAGAACCTAATAGATGCTATGGATAAAATTCAGAACAGCTCTCAGGAAATCGAAAAAATCCTAAAAACAATAGATGATATTGCATTCCAAACAAATATACTGGCCCTGAATGCAGCAGTTGAAGCCGCCAGAGCAGGCGATGCAGGCAAAAGCTTTGCTGTTGTCGCAGAAGAAGTACGCAATCTGGCCAGCAAGTCTGCGGAGGCTGCTCAAAATACTTCTGTATTGATTGAGCATTCCACAGATGCAGTACATACTGGTACAGAAATCGCCGCAACTACAGCAAATATCCTGTCAGAAGTTGTAAGCAGTATCCAGACTGTAGTTCATTCTATTGATAATATCGCCACAGTATCTAATGAACAGTCCGATGCTGTTTTGCAGATTACCGAAGGAATTAACCAGATATCAGTCGTTGTACAAAACAACAGTGCAACAGCACAGGAAGGCGCTGTCGCCAGCGAACAGCTCTCTTCTGAAGCAAAAGATTTGAAGCAACTGGTAAATCAGTTTAAGGTCGCTTCTTCTAAGGAGCAATTTCCTGTTCCATAGAGAAACGTTCTGCGTTCCTTTACCACTACATTTTGAACCGTTTCCTATACAGTAAAAAATATCTCCGTCATTTCATCATCAAATGACGGAGATATTTTTGTGAAATACGGACATAACCAAATTTCACAAAAAGTCCCTTCTCCAAAATTTCATTCTTCAATACTTTGATTTATAATAAATAAACCCGGCAATATCTGCCAGAAACCATCCAATTGGTACTGCCCACCAGATACCAACAACACCGATTGCCGGAACTGCCGAAAGAACATAAGCTAATAGTACCCGTGTTCCAAGTGAAATAACAGTAAGAACTACTGACATTCCCGGTTTTCCCAGTGCCCGGTAAAGCCCGTACAATAAAAACAGGCAACCGATTCCACAATAAAATGCACCTTCAATCCGCAAATACCGGACTCCTTCTGCTATAATATCTGTTTCACCTGCATTGATAAACAAAAGCATTAGCGAACGGGCAAACACCCATACAATTACCGAAACAATAATACCAAAAATCAATACTGCCATAACAGCACCCCGAAAACCGATACGTATACGTTCCTCCTTTTTTGCTCCATAATTCTGGGCAATGAAAGTAGAAAAAGCATTTCCAAAATCCTGCACCGGCATATAGGCAAATGCATCTATTTTAACCGCAGCAGCAAAGGCCGCCATAACTGTAGCACCAAAACTGTTGACCACACCCTGCACTAATAAAATACCCAGATTCATAACAGACTGCTGAACACAGGTCAGTACAGAAAATCCAGCAATTTCCCTCATGCAACTCCACTGGATATGGCACTCCTGCCTTTTAATTTTCAAATATGGCATACATTTCCATGAATATACAGCAATACCAACTCCCGAAATATATTGTGCAATCACAGTTGCTGCCGCCGCACCCACTACACCTCGTTTCAAAACGACCACAAACCACAAATCAAGCACAATATTTAATACAGCAGAAACTGACAGAAATACCAGCGGTACAACCGAGTTTCCCACTGCCCGAAGCAGCGAGGCAAAATAATTATAAAGAAATGTAGCAAATATTCCACAAAAAATAACAGCAAGATAACTACGCATTTCTTCCCATACTTCCTCTGGTACTTTTAAAAATATCCGAATCTGATTCAGCAAAACAAACGCAAAAATATTGAGAAAAATTGTCAGAACAAAAATCAGAACAAAGGAAGCGCAGACACCTTCTTTCAATCTCTTCTCGTTCCCCTCTCCGTAACGGATAGAAATAAATGTTCCACTTCCCATACATAATCCCAAAAGAATTGATGTCAGAAAAGTCATAAGTGTGAATGAGGAACCCACTGCTGCCAATGCACCAGGGCCAAGAAATCTGCCAACAATCAGCGTATCGGCTATGTTATAGCACTGCTGTAACAGATTCCCCAATATCATTGGAAAAGCAAACCACAGCATGGATTTCATAGTTGGGCCTTGTGTCATATCTACGTTCATAGTGACATCACCTTTCTCCTCCCAAATCCTCTTTTATCTTTTCTATAAGTTTCAAATCCGCTGGTAACCATTCCACACTATCCAATTCATTTCTAGAAAGCCATTTTGCAGCCTTATGTTCTTTCAAAATCAAATTGCCAGATATAATTTCTGCCCAAAAGCATTCCATAGATAAATGAAAATTGGGATAATCATATTCAATGCACATTATTTTTTCTCCCACATCAATTTTGGTATCAAGTTCTTCCCATATTTCCCGAATTAACGCATTCTCTGGTGTTTCACCCTCTTCAATTTTCCCTCCTGGAAATTCCCAGCCATCTTTAAACTCTCCATAACCACGCTGTGTTGCAAAAATCAGATTTCCATTTCGTATAATTGCTGCAACTACTCTTACTGTTTTCATTTTTCCTCCATCTCTACAATATGAACAATAGTTAACCAATAATATATTGATAAATATCCTCTCTCACCGGAGTATCTAAAAACCATTCAATTTCAACTGCCGTTTTTATTGTATTTGCCATACAGAATTCTTCTGCTCTTCCAGACGCGTTCATCCGTCCAAGATAATAAAATTCTCTTGAAATTTTATCATCCTTATTTTTACGAACAAACAGATGCACATCAATTTCTCTTTCCTTGGCATGAAGGAAATTTTGAACATCTTCTGACTCTATTGTCCTTCCTGATTTTGAAATAGCAATCAATGTGTTTGCATTTACAAAATGGTCTTCATACTTTGTGGTATCGCTAATATCATCTGATTTATCATAATTTATAAAAACCGGAAATGTCCTTGTCTTTTTATCGTATTTGTAACCACCAATATTTAAAGGGACTTCATTGTTCTCCCAATTTAGAAGACGACAAACGTCTTCATACGTATATTTCTGATAAAGAACAAAATTAGTATCCTGATACCGCCTGCTAAAATTCTTTTTATATCTTGAAATACCAAACTCAATCAGTTCCTGAACAATATCATAAAAATCCTGATTTTTTAACATCTCGCCAAATTGGTGAGAAATCCCATACTCTTTCCCTTCCTTCTCAATAAATATACAAGAATCATACGTCCTCTTACCCAAGCCAGAAGGAAATTCATTCGTCATAACATTCACAATATTTTTCCATGTATATTTATCCATAGATATTTTATAATTTTCCTGAAGCGTTTTTTCCAAACTCCCCATAATACCATGCCGATAGACCATGAGCCGCTTCAGCATTTCAAGTTCGTGAATTCGT
This sequence comes from uncultured bacterium, assembly GCA_947643145.1. Lineage (GTDB taxonomy): Bacteria > Bacillota > Clostridia > Lachnospirales > Lachnospiraceae > Butyribacter. Next base: position 4,849 of record CANRVD010000018.1, read on the forward strand.
TTACCAGAAGATAATTTTTTAGAAATAAACTCCACCATCTTTTCTTCTTCCACTGATAAACGAATTTTGTATTCCTTCTCATATTTCTTAAGGAACTTATAATATGAACCAAGACTACTATTATCAAAAATGCGACATACATCCATTTCCCCATACTCATCAAAATCCTTTAGATTTGGAACTCTTCCCAGCTTATATTTTAAATTTATGTAATTCTCTTTAATCAATTTAATATCGCTAAAATTCGCTGCATCAATCGCCGCAAAAATTTGTTTGCGGCTAATTTCGTCAAAATGTATTGTGGATGTTCCTGGAATCACGCGATCCCCTTCCATCAGATAACGGCGAAGATTATCTTTATTATAACTACGGTCACCAGAAAGGGCAATTGGAATCAAAAAGTTATTCTTATAATTACCTATAAAATCTAAAATAACAACAAATTCCTTATCCTCTGACTTTCTAAGCCCACGTCCCAATTGTTGAACAAATACAATAGCAGACTGTGTAGGTCGTAGCATAATAACCTGATTTATTTCTGAAATATCCACACCTTCTGAGAAAATATCAACAGTAATAATATAGTCCAAATAATCTGATTCTTCCAATTTATCCTTTGGAACATCCATAACTAACCTGTCAATAACCTTTTCCCTTTGCACTTCGTTATCCTCTCCTGTAAGTACCTCCGTTCGTAATCCCCGCTCATTAAATTTCCAAGACAATTTCTTTGCCTCTTCCTTTCGGCTACAAAAAATCAAACCTTTGACTCGCTTTCCGCTATACCCATAGTATTTTGCCTGCTCTATCACATAACCTACCCTTGCATCACTTACCAAATGATTAAAACTACGAAGCCCATCTACACAATCCGTATCACCAATTACTTTTCCATCAACGCTTAAATCTGTTATTCCAAAATAGTGAAACGGACAAAGTAAATCTTCTTCCAATGCCTGCTGCAAACGAATTTCATATGCAATATTATGATGAAATATATCATAAACATCAAAACGATTGGTTTCAGGACTAGCCGTCATTCCAAGCCAAAAATCCGGTTTGAAATAAGTCATAATTTTTCGATAGCTCTCCGCACCAGAATGATGTGCCTCATCGACACAGATTACAGAAAATGCCTCTGGAGTAAACTCATTTAAAATATTATCCTTACTCATCATCTGCATTGTTGCAAATATCATATCCGATTCTTTTACTTTATGCATATCTTTAGATGTATTTCCAGAAAGAAGCGCATATTTATAATCTGAACCATCATCACGTCTACTGCCAAATACTCTTTGGTAACTAACAAACGCCTGTTTTGCAATCTGTTCTCTATGCACAAGAAATAGCAATTTCTTTGGATGCATTTCCCGCAACGCAAAAGCTGAAGCATATGTTTTCCCAGTACCTGTTGCAGATATCAAAAGTGCTCGTTTTTCTTTCTTCTCAATCAATCTCATAACATTTTTTACAAACGCAGACTGCATCGTATTTGGCTGTAATTTATACTGCTCCAAAGAAACAGGTATTGTTTCCTTAGCAATCTTTTTCTGCTTTCTAATCAATTCATACCTAACACGATAATCTTCAATAAAATCATTATAATTCATGCTATGACAATCATTCCATAACTCGTTAAATTGACGCAGAATATCACTAACTACTTCTCCATCTTCATATCCAATAAGTTTTGTATTCCATTCTCGATTTACTTTCAAAGCACTTGCTGTCATATTAGAACTTCCAACAATAATCCGATACATCTCTTTTTTTCTAAAAATATATCCCTTAGTATGAAAGCCATCCTTATCTTTATTAGTACAAAACATCTTCAATTCAATATTCTTCAGTGAATGTAGCCGTTCCAAAGCATCCGGGTCACTAAACGCAAGATAATCTGTTGTAAGAATTTTACCCTTTATATCTTTTTGCTCTAATTCTTTTAATATCTGTAATAACGGAGTAAGCCCACCCAATGTAATAAATGCAACACTGATAAAGAACTCCTCACAATTCATAAGTTCCTGCTCAATTGACGATATTACTCTTTTTCCCTGTTTGTAATCATTCGATATAAACTCTGGACGGTACGCCAGATTAGAATGAAAACTCTGATTAATAAATGCTGTTTCCAACCCTCTCCGCAATTCACAAATATGTTCCATAAAAATCCCCATTCTTTCCTTAATTCTCCGCCCCTGCCCTGCAATGCGAACTTCGTTCGCTGTGAGAAAAATTTATTTTCTCACGAACCATCTGTTACTTCTGATTACTATATCTTTCATTATATAGCAATTTCAGATTAATGTCGAGAAACCTTTTTTAAACATGAGGGAAAGGTTCATTATTTCTTATACTTCGTCCATTTGCACAAAAGAAAAAGATAACTAAGAAAGCAGAATAATAATTTTTATCTCAGGACTGTTCGAAGCCGTTGGTGCTTAAACAGCGTTGTTTGCTGTTTTATGCACCATTACGTGCTGAGTCAAGCGAAAGCGTGTCCTGAATGAAAATTATTATTCCGCTTTCTGCATTATTGTATCATTGTGCAAATTAACGAAGCTGATATGTAAATTTATCTTTTGACACCTTAATCCTATTAGTTAAAAAAGCGCACCGACATTGCCGGTGCGCTTGCATACTGCATTTCGATAGCTTCCTATCCCATACAAATACTTTATTTGGCATTATAATCTTTAATGACAGGCGGAATTTGAGACATCATATTGTCAATATCCTCATACATAGCACTTTTGGTTGTCCCCATTTTACTTGCACAATTGATATGCTGCATTACTTTCTCATACTGTATTTTCATTTGCCCAAAGAAACCACTTAGTCTCTGGAGCTTAGCCTTTGACTCATGAATAACCTGAGATATCTCCGTTTGCACGGATTCTGCACCTTCCGCAGCCTGTGTAATATTATTAAACATTTCATATGTCTCATCTACTTTTGACAAACTCTGTCCCAACGCCTGATGAGAAGTATGAATGCTGGCACTGAGCTTATCCGTCCCCTGCTCCACATTATCAATACTGGCATCTACCATAGCGGCAAGATTTTTAATTTCTTCCGACAAACTTTTTACTTCTCCCGCCACTGTTGCAAAACCCTTGCCATGTTCTCCTGCCCTTGCAGCTTCTATGGAAGCATTGAGTGAAAGTATATTCGTCTGGTCTGCAATGGATACAATTTTATCCATGCATTTCTTAATCTCATTTAAAGACAACTGAAAGGTCTCAAAAGTACTCTGCATTTCATCAAAATAATTTTCCACTAAAAGTGAACTGTTTTTCAGCGCTTCCACTTCATCCTGTGCCTGAACCACAGACTGGGAAATATTATCTTTTACAGATGCAAACTGTCCAGATACCGCACTAATATTAGAAAAAGTATCTTCGAAATCCTGTAAAGACACTCTCAAATTTTCTGAATCCTTCAACACATTGCTAAAAGAGCTGCTTACCATGTTTAATTCATGCAAAGATGCTACTTCACTTTGAACAAGCGTGTTACGGTATTCATTAAGACTCTCTATTACGTATAATACCGGGTACAGGCTTTTTGCTTCTTGCTGGGATTTTTTCCCTAATTTCATCTTCTTTCCTCCCTTACTCAAAAACAACACAAGTCATAGACTGATTAACAAAACGATTATTATAATGCTCTCCATACCCAACCAACCCGGCATGACTACCTAAGACACTCATTTCCTGCAGATACTCTTCCATATAATTATTGTCATTAAAAAGCATATACCGAAACAGACAGTTTACAGAAAACACAGCAGAAACTCTTGGAAAATCTCTTTGGATTGTCCTGATGGTATTTTTGACAATTTCTTTATAATCTCCCAACTCCAGCATAATAAGTACATCCGAATCATTTACCTGACGAAAACAGGTTAATGCATTCCCACTGACTTCTTTAATGGAAATAATACAGGTATCATCTCCATTAACTTTTCCAAAAGGATTTTTAAAGGTCTGTGTTTGTATTTCATTCTCTGTTATATGAAGAATATCCTGATAGACCTGTTTTGAAGGCATTCCGTTTAATTTTCCTAATTTATAATCCGCTTTATCCGTTCCTGAGGCAACAAAACGATACTTCCCCATCTGATGATAAATATTTTCTTTATATGCTTTTATCCTGCCATGGTTATTTTTAATTAGTGCATATGCTACTCCATCGTGATAAACTTTACCATTGGCTGACACCCTTCCTCCATCACCAGTCCCACCAATCAGCGAAATATTATTATGTTTTAATACACTGTAAATCGTAGTTAGTGCACAGGCATCATTTCCAGAACAAAAATCAATGCACACTGTATTCTCATCGGAACTATTAATTTTATGTACATCCTGCCTCAAACGTTCAATATATTTCACCGGCATGACAGATACCTCTTCTAACACATTCGCAGTCGCACTGACACCATCAAAAAAAGCAACAACACCCACACCTTTTTCCACTACCTTTGTATCATAACTCATCCCAATGCAACCAATACTGGGAACATGAGGATATAGCGCTTCTAACTTTTTTACATGTGCTTCAAATTGCTCATCATTAGATAGAAGCATAATCAATTGAGGGTCTCGCAGCCCTTGGACTGCCTCCTGCAGATTTCCACTCTGACTCATACCAAAAAACTGTCTCAAAACATTTTCCTCTCTTCCTTTAAAATATACTCGCATTTTATCAAGTAGCATTATACTTCATGTCAACGCAATAAGTCAATGATAACTCTTTAATCCTACAGAACATAACATGTTACTGTTCTTTAATAGTTCCTGATTTATACGCCTTTAGCAGCTTTCTCAAATCATCGATTCTTTCTAATATTTCTTCACCCTTGTCGGTATCCGATATATTAGCCCTGCTTTCAAGTTTTTCTACAAGCTGAATCTTTGGTGTTTGATTACTTTTTCCTGATATAAATGGTTTATGTTCGGCAAGGCTTAGACTGTGTGAATCGTAAATCAAAGTGTATCCGGCAATTCCTGTCGCCTTCTGGTATGCTTTTGAAATTCCTCCGTCAATTACAAACAGCTTTCCGTCTGCTTTAACAGGGCTTTCTCCATTTTTAATCTTTACCGGAACATGTCCGTTAATGATATGTCCTCTGTTTTCGTCAATGCCAAACATATTTAAGATTCGGTCACATACTGCCACATCCTGCGAAAAAACATAATAGTCATTATAGCTCTCCTTATGCAGCTTTTCATCATCTATATAATAACTTTCAAAAAACGCCATTTTATCCTTACCGAATAACGGGGAATTGGAGCCACACCACAAATACCACATAAAGTCACAGGCATACTCTTTTTCCTTTGTATTATCATAAGAAAAATATGCCCTGTTCACTATTTCATCCAGCTTATCCAAAAGAATTTTTCCACTGTAACTTTTGCCATTTATATTCACGCTCTGCAGCTCTCCCTTTTCGTCCATAGGAATGCACCCATGAAAAAGCAAATTACTGTTACATACATTATACATAGAACCTTTCGCAAAAAGAAACTTAATATGCTCATGCAGCTTTTCACTGTGCAAAAAAGAATTCGTAAGCACCGTCATAAGCTCTTTTTCTCCATCAGAAAGAACTAATGGGTTATCTGATTTCACAGTTGGGAAAAAATTGTCCTTCAACTTATAAACATTTCCACCAATTTCAACTGTATTGTCAGAAAAATTAATTTTTGCAAATAAACTACGCTGCTGCATTTCCCATTCCGGATATTTTGCCATAAGCTGGCCTTCCAGTTTAAGCTGGATTACCGTGATTGCCTTGTGCATTTTTGCGACAAGCTTCGCATCAACAGGATCATAGATATTGTCGTCCAGTGTGTTTGGATAATAAAGCTTACATTCATCATCTTTGTAAGCCTCCGCTGCAAATACCGCCAGTGCACGCAGATTCAGCCCATAGCCATCCTCTAATACGTCAAAGTTATTATAACGCATGGCAATTCGGATTACATTGGCAATCAATGCCGGATTTCCTGATGCTGCGCCCATCCATGAGATATCATGATTTCCCCACTGTATGTCTACATCATGCATAGACATCAATTCATCCATAATGATATCTGCTCTTGGACCTCTGTCATAAATATCACCGATGATATGAAGCTTGTCAATTGCCAGCGACTGAACCAGCCTGCATAATGAGATAATAAACTTTTCGTCAAGTTCCGTATCAATAATTGTATTAATAATTTCCTCGTAATAAAAATCCTTATTGACATCATCCGTAACATTCAGCAATTCATCAAGAATATATACCAAATCTTTTGAAACACGTTTCCTCACTCTTGAACGGGTATATTTTGCTGATACGGATTCACAGATCAAAATCAGACGGTAAATCGTCAGCCTCTTCCATTCATCTGTAATCAGATTTCTGCCTGATAATGCTTTTATCTCCTTTTCCGGATAATATATCAGGCTGGCAAGAGCCTCACGCTCAGCGTTAGACACTGTCTTCCCAAAGACTAAATCAATTTTTTTCTTAATGATTCCTGACGCACTTTTCAGCATATGCAAAAAAGCTTCATATTCACCATGTAAGTCACTGAAAAAATATTCCGTACCCTTTGGCAGACTGCGTATTGCCGACAAATTTACCATTTCACTTGCCACACTATCAATGGTGGGATACTCCTTTGCAAGAAGTTTTAAATATTTATTATCCATATCAATCCCTTCATATTGAGAAATATCCCACAAAACCAAAAATACTTTCTGGTCTTGTGGGAATCACTTGTCACTATTGCCAGCAATAGAAATCAGGCTTCGATAAATTTCTATTGCTTAAAAAGTTATTTACTTAAATCGCAATCTCTGATTGCAGCTCTGACTGCCAGAATTCTGGAAGGGCTAACCGATAATTCATCCACGCCCATGCGCAAAAATGTCTCGGTCAGGGTCGTGTCTGCTCCCAGTTCTCCACAAATTCCTACCCATGCCCCACCCTTATGTCCATTCTCAACCGTCATCTGAATTGCACGCAGGACTGCTGGATGATGGGCATCATAGAAGGAATCCAAACGTGGATTCTGACGGTCAATCGCCAGTGTATACTGCGTTAAATCATTTGTACCAATCGAGAAGAAATCCACTTCTTTACCTAACTCTTCCGTCAACCATACGGCAGCCGGCGTTTCAATCATAACACCTAACTCCACATCACCGTACTGGAAGCCCTGCTCGTCTAATTCCTTCTTAACCTCTGCCACAATTTCCTTAATCCGTCTTACCTCATCCACAGAAATAATCATCGGAAACATAATCGAAATATTTCCATAGTAGCTGGCACGGTAGATTGCACGAAGCTGTGTTTTGAAGATATCCGGCTGCTCCAGACAGATACGGATTGCACGGTATCCCATAGCCGGATTGTCCTCATGTGCCAGATTAAAGTAATCAACCTGCTTATCGGCACCAATATCCAAAGTACGGATGATTACCTTTTTCCCAGCCATCGTCTGCACAACAGAGCGGTAAGCATTAAACTGATCTTCCTCTGTTGGGAATGTATCTGACTCCAGATACAAAAATTCGGAACGGAATAACCCAATTCCAGCCGCATCATTCTGCAATACAGATGGCACATCTCCTACACCTCCAATATTAGCGTAGAGTTTTATTTCCCTGCCATCCTTTGTAACATTAGGCTTTCCTTTCAGCTCCTGCAGCAGGCGGAGTTTTTCCTTTTCCTCATCCTGCTTCCGGCGGTATTTCTCTAACGTTTCCTCATCCGGGTCAACATACAGAACACCTTCAAATCCATCAACAATTCCGAGATGTCCATCAATATCTTTGCTGTAGTCCACACCAATCAATGCCGGAATATTCATTGTTCTTGCCAGTATTGCCGTATGGGAATTCGTAGAGCCATACCGCGTCACAAACGATAACAGAAGCGACTTATCAAGCTGAACCGTCTCAGATGGCGCTAAATCCTCTGCCACCAAAATTACAGGTTCGTTACTGCTGATCCCTGCTTCCTCTGCCCCTTGCAGTGCAGAAATCACACGGTTACTAATGTCTTTTACATCAGCGGCTCTTGCCTTCATGTAATCATCATCCATTGCCGCGAACATTTCTGAAAAATTGTCTCCGGTCACTGCTACCGCATACTCTGCATTGACCGTTTGTGTCTGAATCATATTGATAACAGACTCCTGATAATCCAAATCATCTAACATCATCTGATGTACTTCAAAAATCGCTGCACTGGCCTCTCCTACTTCCTTGGCTGCCTTATCGTAAAGCACACCAAGCTGTGCCTTCGCTTTCTCCGTTGCTTCCTCATAACGCTTAATCTCAGCATCCGTATCAGAAATCTTTGTCCTTTTTACTACCTGATCATTTTTTTTATAAATAGATAGGCGCCCTATAGCAACCCCTCCAAATACAGATTTTCCTTCCAACTTCATAAACCGTCAATCCTCCTCCCTGCTTTCTGCTTTTTGAACTGTTACTATTTTTTATCACTCTCTTCTGGTAATTTCATAAAACTGCCAATTACTTAATATTCGTTGTACTAGTGTACTGACACGTTTATATTTAGCTAAACTTCCTTGCCTATTTTCCTGATAGCACTATTCCCCAAGCCTCAGCGTAGCCCGCTACGCCTGCGTTTGTGAAACAGCACTCTCAGAAAAATATTCTGCGAAATTCAGCTAAATATAATGCGGTCAGTACACTAGATTATGTATTACCTTAGTTGTTCTAAAATCCATGCAATATCATTGGTCGTTTTCATCTTCTCTAACACATCTTCATCCTCCAATGCTGCACAAATCTTTTGCAGCAAATCAAGGTGCTCATCACCAATTCCTGCAATGCCAAATACCAGTTGTGCCTTTTCCTCGCCAAAGTCTACACCTTCTGGATACTGTACCAGCACAATTCCTGTCTTTTTCACAGAACCCTTTGCCTCTGACGTACCATGCGGAATCGCCAATCCCATTCCCATATAGGTAGTAACCAACTTCTCACGCTCAAGCATTGCATCAACATAAGCCTCATCAACACACCCCTGTTTCACCAATAGTTTTCCTGCTGCCTGGATTGCCTCCTCCTTTGACACTGGTGACTGATTTAATCTGATACCTTTTTCATCAATCACCTTTTTCTTAGAAGCATCTTCTTTTGTTTCTTCCTTGATAGCGGCTGTTTCAGCCTGTACTGCTCCAGATGAAGCATTCTCGTTTGCAAGCTGCTCATATAAAGCATCCAACGACGGGTCTGCCAGGAAATTTCCAATCGTAATCAGCTTTGCCTGCGGCGCTGACTTTCTCGCACGGTCAGCAAGTGTAGTCTGCACCACTGCCACATCACAATCTGACGGGATATTATCCACAGAGGTATTTTTAACGATAATCTCTGGACGGACGTTCTTTAAACGGTTACGGAATTTGGTAGCTCCCATTGCAGAAGAACCCATTCCTGCATCACAGGCAAAAATAATTTTCCTGATAGCGGAAGAATTCACAGAAACATCCCCCTGCACCGCCTGCCCCTTAGAATGGGCCTTCATTTGATGCATCTGGTCCTGTGCATCCGACAAACTTCCTTTTTTGCCATCTGTTAATTTGATAATTGGTGCAGCAACTAAAAACGATACCACTGTCGCAAACAATACGCCTATAATAGTAAATACCATCTTATCCTTTGGTGCCATGGACAAAAATGCAATAATAGACCCTGGTGAGGACGTTGCCTTCAGTCCACAGCCTGTCAGCGAGAAAAATGCAATCGAACAGATGTTACCTACAATCGGAGCAATAATCACAATGGGATTCATCAGGATATACGGAAAATAAATCTCATGAATTCCTCCAAAGAAATGGATAATTACTGCACCTGGTGCAGACTGCTTTGTGGTCTTGTCTCTCGCAAAGAAGCAGTATGCCAGTAATACTCCAAGCCCTGGTCCCGGATTTGCTTCTAACATATACATGATAGACTGTCCTGCTGCCTCTGCCTGTGCAGAACCGATTGGTGTAAATATACCATGATTTATAGCATTATTCAAGAACAATACTTTCGCCGGCTCTACAAAAACTGCAACTAACGGAAGCAGGCTGTGATGAATCAAAATTTCTACCCCGGCTGACAATACACTTAAAATCGCTGTCATAACCGGTCCAATTATAAAGTATCCAAGAATTGCAACAATCATACCAAGAATACCAACCGAAAAATTATTGATTAGCATTTCGAAACCTGTTGGCATATGGCCATCCATAATTTCATCAAACTTTTTAATAACCCAGCCTGCAAAAGGGCCAATTATCATAGCTCCCATTAACATTGTCTGGCCTTCTGAACCACCAACACCGGCGATACAGCCCATAATAGCAATCGCTCCCATGACACGTCCTCTGTCTCCTCCTACCAGCGCACCGCCTGTAGAAGCAACCAGTACTGGAAGCAAATATGTAAGTATATATGGATGAATGGATGCCAGACCTTCATTTGGTATCCATCCGTCTGCAATAAATAATGCTGTAATAAGTCCCCATGCGATAAATGCACCAATATTCGGCATTACCATAGAGGACAGAAACTTACCAAATTTTTGTACCCCATTTTTCATACTTTTACCTCATTTCTGCAAGGGGAACTTTATTCCCCTTTGCCTTATTGATTCTAATGTTTTTGCCACAGTGCCGACAGAAACAAAGCTATCAGAGGAACGCCTGTTTTGCATTCTTCTTAGAAATAATTTAGATTTTCCTTGGCACGGTTCTTTCGTGCGAACCATGCATTCAGATTATCTCTGGAAATCTTCTTTTCTTACACACTTTTCAACATGCCGGCACAAACAATGGAAGAATGCTGCTTTGCAGCAAGTCCGCTTCTGCGGACGTTTCTTCCCGTGTGAATGGTCTTTTCATTCACACTTTTCAAAGTAAATGCACCCCAGCCTTTTCACATTCTATCTGAAAATCCCTGGAAACATTCTTATCTGAAATCACCATACTCGCCTCCCCCAGTTGACAGATATGAAAGGTACTCTTTTTATCAATTTTGGAAGAATCCATCAATATAATTTTTTCAGCAGATTGCTGCAGCACAGCCCGTTTTAAATAAGACTCCATTAAAACTTCACAGGAAAAACCACCATCCTCTGCATAACTGGTAACCCCAAGAAATGCCATATCAAAATTAACCATTTTCGCTGACTCAACTGCCTGTATGCCGCACACACTCAGACTGTACCGATTCAGCTCTCCCCCAAAAAGCACTACAGTAGGATGCTTTAGTTTTGATAATTCCATCACACAGGTCAGACTGGTTGTAAAGATAAAATTCGGCTGGTCTGGCCAGATTTTTGCCAGTTCTGTTGTCGTACTTCCCGAATCCAGAAAAACCGACGTATTCGGTTTAATCAGTAATTTTGCCTTTTCAACAATATTTTCTTTCTCCGTAACATTGCGCACAGACCGTCTGCTGATATAATCATCTGTTCCAAGAACTACCTCAACCGATTTTGCACCTCCGTGAATGCGGACAATTTTTTTTGCCTCATCCAAAGATTTCAAATCTGTACGCAATGTCATCGGAGATACACTGGAAAACTGTTTTTCCAATTGTGCAAATGTAATATTACCTTTTTCATTCACGAAGTCTACAATCGCATTCCTGCGCTGTTCCATTGTATCCATATCATCAATCCTCTACAAAATTATTCAGTAAATATTCCTCTGCTTCCGGACACCACAATCCCTTGTTTGCATCCAGAATATCAGCCAAGGCATGAAAACGCTCATCCTCTGCACCCTTCGCACGGAAATCCTCCAATGCAGTCAGCGGCATATTCAGATGCGTGTAAATCAGCTTCTTTCCGCCCGGAATCTTAGGCAGGTTCCGTGTAGTTTCTGCTGCTGCGTCCAAACCACCAACATGTGTAACCATAACTGCCGGATTAATCCTCTTTGCTGCTGTCAGTTCCAAAGATTCAATCATATCTGCTGTATTTCCGCCTGTCGTGCCCATAACATGTGTTGAATTATAATGTACATCATAGAAATTCAACTTTGCACCAAACTGGGTATCGGTAGGTCCTGCAAAAAAGTTCAGACAACCGTCTCTGCCCAGTACCCCGCTGCTCTGTTCAACTACTGCTGCCACAGGAGCATAGCAAAGTACATCATCAAATCCTGTTCCACCGGTCATTTCGCGAAGTCCTGCAACCGGGTCTTCCATATTACCAGTATTGACAAAATGAAGCTCAATGCCATCTGCCTTTGCTTCCTCTACTGGAAACAGCTCCTCTGCCCGCTTCAGCCTGTCTTCATTAACATCTGTTACCACTACCATAGAAGGACGTACATCTCTGTGAAGTGCATAAGTTAATGCTCCCAGTCCCATAGGACCTGCACCGGCCATAATTGCCAGTTTTCCGCCCTCTTTAATTCCCATCTCATGATGGTAAACTCCCATCTTAGTATGGTAGGCGGCGTTAAATGCACCGATACTGCATGACATTGGCTCTGCCAAAGAAGCCTCATAGTATGCGCGGCCCTTATACTCTAACAGGCAGCCTAATTCCATTACTTCAGCAGGAATGATACAATATGTACAGTCCCCGCCAAAAAATTCATAAGAATATCCCGGGCTCCACATCGTCCCCTTGTAGTTCAGTGCTGGCTGTAGTGTGAACTTCATACCAGGCTTAAATTTATCCTGATGTAAAACCCCCACCTTTACAATATCACCTGCAAACTCGTGTCCCATAATTGCCGGATGCTCTGCTACGTCCTCATGTACACGCTTATGCTGTGTACCCAGAATGGCGCATTTGTATGTAGACATACATATACTGTCTGATACTACCTTCACCAAGATTTCATCATCCTTAATCTCCGGTAATTCAAACTCATCCATCCTCAAATCATTTGCTCCATGAAGTCTTACTGCTTTTGTTTTCATTTCAAAAACTCTCCTTTCTATTTTTAGATTATTTTGTTTTATTCCAACAGTTATATTTTTGTTTTAAAAGTTTTTATTATTATATCAACAACTTTATCCCCTGTCAACACTTTTATTTCAAAAACAAAGCCATTATTAATGCTGTTTTTGTGGATTATGTTTAGAACAGCCTTAATATAGTAAATTTCCATTCAAAAAAGGCCAGCCATTTACTGACCAGCCTTCTGTTGCTTTTTTTAATTACAGGGTTCCATTTATCCCGAAACCCCGGCTCCCTTATAATTCTCTTCCAGCCATTTTGCCACGCCATCCTCTTCATTACTTCGAATAACAGCCGTTGCCTTTTCCTTCAGCTCTGCAACTGCATTCTCAACAGCATAGCACTCATCTGAAATTTCAAACATATCAATATCATTTTTTCCATCCCCAAAAACTACAAGCCTGTCACACTTTAAATACTCTTTCAACTGCAAAACAGCATTTGACTTACAGGCCGCCTTTGGCATTATCTCCAGCCACTGTTCATTGGTATAGAGATCTCTTTGATATACACAGTGATAAATATCTTTAAATATCTCATATAATGGCTTTAGTTTCTCCGGTTCATCAATACAGGTAATATAAAAACAGTCACCTTGTGTCAGGGAAGCAATTTCCTTAACCGGATTCCTTCGGATATCGCCTTTTCTCAGTTTCAGAAACGCTCTCATTCCAGCCGAACATCTGCTTTCGATAAATGAAAACTTTTCTTTTCCGTGTATATAAGAATATACAATAGGGTAAACTTCCCTTGCAAACAATTCCGCAAATACTGTCTCAATCCTTTTATCAAAATAATTCGAGAGCATTATCTGTTCTGTCGCATTGTCTATTACAAATGCCCCATTATATACAATTAACGGAATAGAAGCATTCATTCCTTTTGTCACTTTCTTTGCTGTAATCAGTGACCTTGCTGTCGCATATGAAAAAATCATGCCCTGCTCTGTTAATCTGTTGATTACGGCATTGGTATATTCCGATGTAGCTTCATCACTCCTGAGTAACGTTCCATCTAAGTCGGATACATATAAGGTTTTCATATCCCCCCTCCAAACAGCAGCTAACTACTCAACCTCGAAACGCTGTACCAGTTCATTCAATGTGACAGTCTGGTTGGCAAGCTGCTCTGATGTTGCATAAGTCTCTTCTGATACCGCAGAGTTATCATTTACTCCCCGGGCAATCTCATCAATGCCTATGCGGATCTGCTCCATGTTTTCTGCCTGAATTGCCGCATCCTCAGCCGTCTTCTTAATCATTTCATTGACACGGTCAACAGCACTGACAGAACCCTCCAAAGAAGACATGACCCCATTAGCAATATCATTTCCTTTGTTAATTTCTTCCATAGAAACTCCAATCAGCTCTCTCGTCATACTGGCCGCCTTGGAACTCTCCAATGCCAGTTTTCCAATTTCATCCGCTACTACTGCAAAGCCTTTTCCTAACTCACCGGCACGGGCAGCCTCTATGGAAGCATTTAACGACAGCAGATTCGTCTGCTCTGCAATCTCCTCAATCGTCTGGATGATTCCCACAACCTGCTGTGATGTCTCACGTATCGTATTCATCGCGCCCATCATCATCTTCATCTTTTCCTGGTTCTGTTCCATCATCTCTGTAACACGTACCGTTGCCTGCGCCGAAAGCTCTGCATCTTTCCGGCTCTCCTGGACTTTATCAGCAACCTCAGAAGTTGTCGCAGCAAGCTGCTGCACAGATGCCGCCTGTGTCTGTGCCCCCTCCGCAATCATCTGGGAAGCATCCGCCAGTTCTGACGCTCCAATTGAAACCTGACCCGAAGTTTCACCAATATGCTTCATCACATCATTCATGGAATCAGAAATATTAATCAGGGCATTTTTAATCTTCTGGAATTCGCCCACATAATCATTCTTTAATTCAATAGTCAGTTTTCCAGACGCAATCTGTGCTAATACCTCAGCAGTTTCGTCTATGTATACGATATATTCTTTCAATCGGTCTACCGTCTTCCCGATAGACTTACCTAATTCTCCGATTTCATCCTCTGCCGTTATCTCAAGCTGTACGTTCAAATCACCTGCAGCAAGCTGCTGTGCGGTATGATTCAATTCCATAATCGGTTTTGACAGTTTCTCGGCACTCTTCTTAATACTGATTACAATCATCAGTATACCTGCTGCGAATAAAATGATTAAAGCAACAATCATACCAATCAGTAATGCATAATACTCCTGCAACGGCATATTACTGACAACAAGATATCCCGTCTCACCAATAGGCTCCAGCACACCATATTTGGTTGAACCATCAACCTTATATTTTAAAAACTGTTCTTTTCCTTCCGTTACTGCATCAATAACATTCTGTGATATATTTGTATCTTTAATATTCTTTTGTATCAAATCTTCCTGTGGATGATAAATAACTTCACCGTTACCAGTTAGCAGGAACACATAACCCTTTTTCCCTATCTTATATCCACTCATAACATCAGTAAGATGTTCCAAGGAAACATCAATTCCGACCGCACCAATTATCTGACTGCCTGATGCATCAAAAACAGGGGTAACCGCACTAAGAACAGTATTTCCGGAAGCGGAGTCCACATACGGATCTGTTAGCACGGTCTGCTTTGTGTCAATACAAGGCTGATACCACTCACGTGATGTAACATCCCAATCCCCATCGGATGTAGTGCCATCTGACTGTGTAAATGTACTGGTATCAAAATCTGCAATCCATACAGCCAAAATGTTCTCAGAGTCCATTTCGACAACCTTTGCCAGATTCTGCCGGACAGTATCCATCTTTTCTGTTTCCACTATATTGTCTCCCAGCGTAGTCTCTGTTAAAACATACTGTAACTCTGGATTAACCGCAAGCTGCGCCGAAGCTCTTGCATATTGTTCAAAAAATCCCGTCAACTGGTTGGCTGCCGCAACTGACTGTAATGTCAATTCCGTCTGCTTGGAACTGGAAATCACCCACCGTACCATAACAATCGTAACAATTGCCACAACTAAAAATACCAGCAAAACACTCCTTCCAACCTGAAATAGAATTTCATCTGCTATTCTCTTTTTAGATTGTTGCTTTTTTTCCTTTTTTCCTATTTTTACCAATGAAACTTTTCCTCCTCTTCATCTTTAATCGTTTCTTAGCTTCCTGCTGTTTTGTGAAATTTCTATACACTTTTAGGGGATATGAAAAAGCTTTGCTTTTTGTCGGCTTACCTTCACAATACTAAGACCTTTCCTCAAAACCAAAAAAGACGGCAGCACCAATCTTTTAAGATATGGTGGTCCTGCCGCCTCTATTACAATTACGATGTAGTAACATCTTGATATACGAAAAATGCCAACTCATCTTGATACTCTTCTCACATTCATACGGATAACCACCACAGATTAATCATACAACAATTTCAAAAAAATCTCACATTTATGTAGGGATACCTATCCATCTTTTCAAGCCTTATTTGACATTTTCCTAAAATCCCACAATATTAAGTTATCAAAATTTCAACTATTGTCCCTCTTCTGAAAATCTAAGAGACTACTTCTATATTACTCCTTTTTGCTTGATAATACAAGTATATTTTTTATATTTCAAATGGTTTTGCCACACTTTTATCCTGCTTATTGACACTTAATTCCGACTCCGCTATTATATTACTAAGGCGGCTAAATATCGATATATTTTACCACCTTAAAAATATAATGCATGAGTTTCGCCTTACATAATGGCTGACTGAACAGAAATAGAAAACGGAGAATTCACATATGATTGAAATCAATACACGTTCCCACTTTGGCTTTATTGGCTTTGGCCTGATTGGCGGTTCAATTGCCCATGCCATCAGGAACCTCTGCCCTGACAGTGATATTATGGCATACAATTATTATGAAACAAAACCAAATGAGCGTCTGGAACTCGCCAAAAAGGAAGGAACGCTTTCCCGGATTAGCACAAACCTTGCTGACTTCTCTGACTGCGAAGTTATCTTCCTGTGTGCACCAGTCATAAAAAATGTTGCCTACCTGCAAAAGCTCTATCCTTATCTGAACAAAGACTGTATCTTAACCGATGTAGGAAGTGTCAAAGGAAATATCCATAAGGCAGTCGCCGAGCTTGGTCTGAACAGCCAGTTTGTGGGCGGCCATCCCATGACAGGTTCAGAGAAGACAGGCTATACAAATTCCAGTGCAGATTTCCTGAAGGATGCTTACTATCTGCTGACTCCGACAGAAGACACCCAGCCAGAGTATACAGATTGGATGAAAGCCTTTGTCAACGCTGTCGGCTCCGTCTGCATGGTACTGGACGATGTTTCCCATGACCGGATTACAGCAGGAATCAGCCATGTCCCCCATATTTTTTCCGCAGCCCTTGTCAATGCTGTTGCTGCAAAAGACAGCAATGGCTGCTATAAAAAACTGGCTGCCGGCGGTTTTCGGGATATTACACGGATTTCTTCTTCGTCGCCGGAAATGTGGGAAAATATATGCCTGACAAACCCGGATGCCATTTTGGAGTTTTTAAACGAATGCATTGATATATTAGAACAGGCAAAAGCAGCGATAAGCAGCAGGGACAGCGAGGCATTAACAAAATTTTTCACAGATGCCAAAACCTACCGTGACAATATCTAAGGTTTGAAGTTCCACTAACACATGAAATACCATGCGCAGCGAAAACTAAAATATTACAGAAACGAGGAATATTATGCAGATTTTAGAAGGTTTAAACCCGGAACAGGAAAAAGCCGTAAAACATTTTAAAGGCCCGTTACTCATTCTTGCCGGTGCAGGTTCCGGCAAAACAAGGGTTCTGACTCACCGCATTGCTTACTTAATTCAGGAATACCGTGTCAACCCGTGGAATATTCTTGCTTTGACATTTACCAACAAGGCTGCCGGAGAGATGCGGGAACGTGTTGACACAATCGTAGGGGAACATGCAGGAGACATCTGGGTAAGCACGTTTCATTCTACCTGTGTACGCATTCTCAGACGCCATATCGAAGCCCTTGGCTACGAACGCAGCTTTACGATTTACGACAGTGATGACCAACGTGCCCTGATGCGTGACATTTTAAAATATCTTCAGCTAGACCCTAAAAAATACAAAGAACGCGCTGTTCTCAGTGCCATTTCTTCCGCAAAGGACGAGCTGATTTCCCCGGAACAGTTTGAAATGCGTGCACAGGAGGATTATGCCAAAAAAATCTATGCACGCTGCTACCGTGAATATGAGAAACGGCTTCATGATTCCAATGCTCTGGATTTTGATGATTTGATTTGTAAAACCATTCAGCTTTTTGAAGAAAATGAAGATATCCTCTCCTATTATCAGAACCGCTTTCGTTTTATTCTGGTGGACGAATATCAGGATACCAATACCGCCCAGTTTCGCCTTATCAGCCTGATGGCAAATACAGCAGACGATGACGGAAGTATTTTACATAATCTGTGTGTTGTAGGGGATGACGACCAGTCCATTTA
Source organism: uncultured bacterium (assembly GCA_947643145.1). Lineage (GTDB taxonomy): Bacteria > Bacillota > Clostridia > Lachnospirales > Lachnospiraceae > Butyribacter. The sequence continues at coordinate 23,346 of CANRVD010000018.1, forward strand.
CAAATTCCGCGGCGCCAATATCTATAATATATTAAACTTTGAAAGCCAGTACCCGGAAGCGAACGTAATTAAATTAGAGGAAAACTACCGCTCCACCCAGAATATACTGGAAGTGGCAAATGCCGTCATTAAAAATAACAGTGTCCGCAAGGAAAAGGCACTTTGGACGGAAAAGCCAAAGGGAGATGCCATTTATTATACACAATACCTTAATGAATATGAGGAGGCTGGCTGTATCGCTGATGCGATTGCAAGCGTTGTATCAAACGGACTTGCTTCTTATAAAGATTTTGCAATCCTTTACCGTACCAATGCACAGTCACGTGTCTTTGAAGAAAAGCTAATCCTCCAAAATATCCCATACCGGATTGTTGGTGCCATCAACTTCTACCAGCGCCGGGAAATTAAGGATTTGCTGGCATATCTTAGAACGATTGAGAATGGTCTGGATGATATCAGCGTAAAAAGAATTATTAATGTCCCGAAACGCGGCATCGGACTGACAACGATTGACCGCATTACCAATTATGCTATGGAGCATGAAACCAGTTTTTACGGTGCTTTGCAAAACTATGAATATATCGACGGAATCAGCAGAAGTGCCGCAAAGCTTGGTTCCTTTGTCAGCCTGATAGAATCTTTTAAAAGGCATCTTGCGGCACCGGAATACAACTTAGAAGACCTGCTTCGTGAAATCATTGAAGAAACCGGATATGTCCGTCTGCTGAAGGAAGAAGACAGCGAAGATGCAGAGGGACGTATCGAAAATATTGAGGAACTTATCAGCAAAGTGGTTGCCTACGAGGAAAACTGTGAAGAAGAACCTACGCTTGGCGGCTTTTTGGAGGAGGTTGCTTTAGTCGCTGATATTGACAATGTCGAAGAGAGCAGTGATATTGTGCTTTTAATGACACTGCACAGCGCAAAGGGCTTAGAATTTCCTTACGTCTATCTGACCGGTATGGAAGACGGCATTTTCCCAAGCTATGCCTCGATTATGGATGATGACGCGGAAGCAGTTGAAGAAGAACGGCGGCTCTGCTATGTCGGGATTACCCGTGCTATGCAAAAGCTCTCCCTAAGCTGCGCCCGCTGTCGGTTCCGTAACGGTGAACAGCAGTTTAACCGGCCTTCCCGCTTTATTGATGAAATTCCACGCTACCTTATGAAACAGTGCGGCGGCATGGCACAGGCAGCTAAAAACTCCTTCCCCTCCGACAAATTTACAGTTTTGGACAGTAACAGCGTCAGTCGGACTTCCAGTACAAAGCAAAACACTACAAATTACAGTTCTTCATGGAATCCGACAGCAAACAAGGGTGCAAAAAAAGGCGGTGCAATGGCAGACAGCACTTCCCTCTTCGCCGGAAATCCTTATATCAGTAAAGGCTTCGGTAAAAATACCTCCCAGACAAAAAGCAGCTCCACCGTCGACTATACAGTTGGCGACAGGGTTTCCCATGTCCGTTTTGGAAACGGTACGGTCACGGAAATGAAGGATACTGGTGGTGATTATCAGGTAACGGTTGCTTTTGACGGCGATATCAACCGCAAGATGATGGCTTCCTTTGCTAAACTAAAAAAATTATAGATATTACGTATAGAATATGATATACTGTTGATATGCTATTACTATTCACAGCTAATCCATGGCAATAGAAATTTTATGAAGCATGATTTCTAAAATTAGCATGAATAGTAACGATATATTCAAAAAATATAGTTTCAGAAAGGATGGGTTTATTATGTCAAACAAAGTAGAAGAACTTTTAAACGCAGCTAAATTTAATGAGTTACTGCACAAGAAGGAATTAGAAGAGAAAAACAAAAATACCATCGTTATCGTTCTCGCCATTATTGGCGCTGTTGCTGCTGTTGCCGGCATCGCATATGCCGTATACAAGTATCTGACACCGGATTATCTGGATGATTTTGATTCCGATGATATGTATGATAACTTTGATGATGATTTTATTGAGTTTTCAGATGACAAACCTGAGGCCGAAGATTAATCATACTGGTCACAAAGTGAGCAGAACGATTCATTCCTGCATACGAATGCAAATTTAATCTATACCGAAATGGAAGTTCCATTTCGGTATTTGATTATTAAAGTTATATTTCACAGAAATGGAGGATTTACCTATGAAACTTTGGGGCGGACGCTTCACAAAAGAAACCAACCAGTTAGTACATAATTTTAACGCTTCCCTATCCTTTGACCAGAAATTCTTTGAAGAGGATATCAACGGAAGCATTGCCCATGTCACCATGTTAGCAAAGCAGGGCATTCTGTCTGAAACCGATAAAGAATCAATCATTACCGGACTTAAAGGTATCTGTGAAGATATCAAATCCGGCAGGCTGCTAATTGACGAAGAACATGAAGATATACACAGCTTTGTAGAAGCACACTTAATCGAACGGATTGGTGAAGCCGGAAAGCGCCTGCATACCGGACGCAGCAGAAATGACCAGGTTGCCCTTGACATGAAGTTATACACCAGAAAAGAAGTTTTAGAAATGGATTCCCTTTTAAAGAATCTTTTAAGCAGCCTTCTTAAGATTATGAAAGAAAATACAGATACCATTATGCCGGGTTTTACCCATCTGCAAAAAGCACAGCCTATCACACTGGCACACCATATGGGCGCTTATTTTGAGATGTTTAAAAGAGACCGTTCCCGTCTTCATGATATTTATGAGCGTATGAACTACTGTCCGCTTGGTTCCGGTGCACTTGCAGGCACCACCTACCCTCTGGACAGGGAATATTCTGCTTCCCTGTTAGACTTTTACGGCCCTACCCTAAATAGTATGGACTCTGTTTCTGACCGCGATTACCTGATTGAATTTTCTTCCGCAATGTCTATTATTATGATGCACTTAAGCCGTTTTTGCGAAGAAATCATTATCTGGAATACGAATGAATACCAGTTTATTGAAATAGATGATTCTTACTCTACCGGAAGCAGCATTATGCCACAGAAAAAAAATCCAGATATCGCTGAGCTGGTACGTGGAAAAACAGGACGTGTATATGGCTCCCTTATCTCCCTGCTCACGACTATGAAAGGCCTCTCCCTTGCCTATAACAAGGATATGCAGGAAGATAAGGAATTTGTCTTTGATGCCATTGATACAACAAAAGGATGTATTGTACTTTTTCATGGTATGTTAGACACCCTAACCTTTTGCAAGGACAAGATGCGTGCCAGCGCAGAAGGCGGTTTCACCAATGCCACGGATGCTGCCGACTATCTTGTAAATCATGGGGTTCCTTTCCGCGATGCTCATGGCATTATTGGACAACTTGTGCTTTATTGTATTGATAAAAATATCTCCCTCGGAGAAATGACATTAGAAGAATATCAGGCAATCAGCCCTGTATTTAAAGAAGATATTTACGACGCCATCAGTATGGAAACCTGCGTTTCCAAGCGCAATACCATTGGCGCTCCGGGACAGGAAGCCATGAAAAAAGTAATCTCTGTTTACGAGAAATACCTGTCTGAATAAATAAATCAATACGAAGAACTCTGTTTTTTTATATTTAGTCTACTATTAAAAAGGAAGAAGAATTTTTATCTCAAGGCTATTCGAAGCCGTTGTTGCTTCAACAGCGTATTTGGCTGTTTTATGCACCAGTCGTGCTGAGCCAGGCGAATGCGTGCCCTGAGTCAAAATTCTTCTTCCTTTTTAATCATGCATCCTTTAAAAATGCCGCATAGCATTTCTGCGCTTCATACACATCTGCCTTACTTGTCACTTCCCAAGGCGCGTGCATACTAAGTACTGCTACACCACAGTCAATTACCTCCATTCCATACAGGGACAAAATATAAGCTATGGTTCCACCACCGCCAATATCCACCTTGCCAAGCTCTGCTGTCTGGTAATTCACCTTATTATCATCCATAATCTTTCTAAGCACCGCCAGATACTCTGCATTGGCATCATTAGAGCCAGACTTTCCACGGCTTCCGGTAAATTTACTAAATACCACACCATGTCCACAGTAAGAGGCATTCTTCTTTTCAAAAGCCGAAGCATACAGAGGGTCAAACCCGGCGTTTACATCAGAAGAAAGCATTCTGCTGTTTTTCAGGCAACGGCGGAGCTTGATTCCACTATATTCCCCAACCCTGTCAAACAGCTCTGCCACCATATCTTCAAAGAAATGCGACTGCATACCGGTAGCGCCCACACTTCCAATCTCTTCCTTATCAACCAGCAGGCAACAGGAAGTCTTATCCGGCTCTTTTACTTCCAGCATGGAATACAGGGAAGTATATGCGCATACCCTGTCATCCTGTCCATATGCCATAATCATGCTTCTGTCAAAACCAAGCTCTCTTGCCTCGCCAGCCGGTACTACCTCTAATTCTGCCGAAATAAAATCATCCTCTTCTATCTCATATTCTTTTTTCAAAATCTGGAGGATATTCTTTTTCACCGCTTCCTTCTCTTCATCCTTCAATGGCACACTGCCTATCAGAATATCAAGATTTTCTCCTTCTACCACCTTTGCAGCCTTTTTCTCCATCTGCTCACCAGCCAGATGAATGAGCAAATCTGATACGCAAAATACCGGGTCGTCCTTTTTTTCACCGACACAGATGTTCACTACCTCTCCATTTTTTTTGACAACCACACCATGAATTGCAAGAGGAAGCGTCACCCACTGGTACTTCTTAATTCCACCATAATAATGCGTATCCAGATAAGACAAATCCCCGTCTTCATATAAAGGATTCTGCTTAATATCCAGTCTTGGTGAATCAATATGTGCCCCTAAAATATTCATCCCTTCCTCTAACGGCCTCTTTCCAATATTAAACATGGCAACCGCTTTCTTCATGCAGACTGCATACACCTTATCTCCTGCCTTTAACTTCTCCTCTTTCCTGATTACGTCCTGCAAATTCCTATAACCTGCCTCTTCTGCCTGCCGTACAATCTCTGCCACACACTCCCTTTCCGTCTTGCAGTCGGACAAAAATTTGCGGTATTTCTTACAAATCTTTTCTAATTTTTCCAAATCCTTTTTACTATACTTCTCCCATACACACTTTTTTTCCATTTCATTTACCTCTTTTCATAAAATCTAGGCCGATGCCCGTTTCCGGCCTGTAAGTGGCAGCCCGCTTTCATAAGAAAGATTCCCTAACCCCTTTGCCGCATGGTTTATCCGCTCTTTTACCGTCATTTCCTCTTTTCTATTCTCTTCTAAAAGATTTATACTGCCCTCTTCCATCTGTTTCATTATATCAGAAGATTTTGGTTTGTACACCCGTTTTGCTCCTCTTTGCCAGTCTGAGATTCTGACATGGCGGTATGATGTATCTGGGGAAGCCCCGGCAAACCACTTTCTCTTAAAGTAAGGATTCACCTCATCCAAAACCTCACAATATTTCTGATACTGCAGCATGGCAGCATCATAGATTTCCCAAACAGAGGCATTAGATACTATGGACTTGTCCCACGGATTATGCCAGATACAGTTTTCTATATTCATAATCTTTCTTTGTTGAATAAACTCATTTGTTACCATAAAATTACTTAATCCATAGTTTTCCATAAACGGAAACTCTATTTTCTGTAATTTCTTCTTCTGCTTCTCCGATGCTGCAAAAAATCCACTGGCAATCATTTTCATCATGCGAATGGATGCAATCACATTTTCTTCCTTAAGTTTCATCCGGTAACTTCTGCTCACCGCCTTTGACAAAAGCCCTGCCAGTATTTTTTTCTCCTGCCTGCTAATCTGTAAACTTCCTCCCGGTATATACTCCGAAGGCAGCATATCCTCCTTTACCGCAATCATTTTTGCATCAATCGCAGATTCCAGACGGTGGTGAAGTCCGCTTGTCGCCTTTTGGGCATACGGCGCAGAAGCATCCAGCCCGATCCTGGCATAAATATAAGGATGCAGCATACTATCTAAGGTATAATGTGACAATAAACCATAAAAATAGCTAATTCCCACTTCCACCGCCTCTACATTCTCCTCCTCCCAAATAGACTGCAAAAGCCATGCAAAATACCGGCTGCTTCCTTCATGGTGCATCCGCACTCCCAGATTTTTCTCCTGATTGCTTAAAAGCATAGCAATATTGTACAGGAACAAATCCGGTCCCTGACAACCAATTCCAAATACTCCCTGATGCTTCCGAATAATAGATACTAACATCGTATCTTTCATCTCTTCCAAAATTTCCCTGCCAAAAATAGCATGTGTCGCAAATCCTCCCATAACCTGCACCAAGCCTCAAGCGAAAATACTTGCCTTTTCATTTGAGGCGCAAACACAGCGGGTGAAAGATGTGTGTTTGCATTTTATCCTTCCTTCTTTTTTTCTTTCACCCTTCCCTCCATTTCCCCTCTGCAATATTTTTCTTATCCCATTGAAAACCAAAGCGCGGAAAGACAGGCTGCAATAACGGCCTGCCGGATTTTTGCCAGCAGATACTTTCCCGTAGACAAATCAGTGCCGACCAGCACACTGGCAGTCTGCGCAATACTGGATAAACCGCCAAAAGCACAAAGTCCGACTAAAATACTTTTCAAATATTTCTCACTGACACACATTTCAGAAATAACAGCCCCTCCTGTTGTTATTTCCAAAATTCCAATTCCTATGTATTTTATTATAGCAGATACCTGCAATAGCTCCGATACTAATTGTGCCAAAATAGAAAATAAAATAATATATCCTCCGATTTTGGTGATTGTCACAAAAGCATCCAGAATGCTTTCATCCAGTGAAGCAATCACCGTCTGCTTTTGATAACAGGATATTTTAGGGCCTTTTGTACTCTCCCGATAAAACCGTTTCCTTCCCGCCAAAAAACTTCCAAGCCATCCAGACAAAAAAATAATGAAAAGCAGCACCACCGGAACCTGTAGTCCCATGCAGTGAATCCCAATATATTCAACCAAAAACATAGGACTGAGATTATTACAAAAACTTAAAAGATACTGCGCCTCCTCTTTTGATATCCTGTCTTCACGGTAAAGCTGCGCCGTTGTTTTGGCTCCGATGGGATAACCAGACAAAAAACCAATCACTGCCGGATAGCAGCCTGCCCTTGACAGCCCAAATGCCCTTTTTAACAGGGGATACGAAATCCGGCTCACTCCCCCCGTTATATTCTGCTTAATCATAAAATTTGACAGTACCATAAAAGGGAGCAATGCCGGAAGAACCGTATGAAACCATAAGGTCAGTCCAAACTTTGCCCCCCGGCTGATAATCCCCGGAAATACCACAAATAAAATAATAATAACACCCAAAAGTATGGCAAGAAATTTACGATTCATAGAACACCTGACTTTTATCTCTTACTTCATAACTATGTGAGACAATGTCCGATTATTCGTTACCCTTCTTATCCTGCCCTATCCCCGTTCAAACCGGTCTGCCATCGTGTAAAATTCATAATAGATGCCCTTTTTCTCCATCAGGGAAGCATGGTTTCCTTCCTCCGCAATCCCCTCCTCTGTCAGCACCAGAATACGGTCTGAATTTTTAATGGTAGACAGGCGGTGGGCAATCGTAACAGTCGTACGCCCTTTTGACAACTCATTTAAGGAACGCGCAACTACATACTCACTTTCATTATCCAGCGCAGAAGTTGCCTCGTCCAAAATCATAATAGGAGGATTTTTCAAAAATACCCTCGCAATACTAATCCTCTGCTTCTGTCCACCGGAAAGCTTAACTCCGCGCTCTCCGACATACGTATCATAACCATCCTTAAGTTCCATAATAAATTCATGCGCTCCTGCCTTCTTTGCCGCTTCTATTGCCTCATCCCTGCCTGCATCTGCCTTGCCATACAATATATTTTCCATCACAGTGCCTGAGAAAAGATAGACATCCTGCTGCACCATACCAATATTCTGCCGCAGGCTCTTTAACGTATAGCTTCTTATATCTTTATCATCAATCATAATGCTGCCACTGTCGATATCATAGAACCGCGGAATCAGATTACAAAGCGTCGTTTTACCACCGCCGGACGGACCTACAATCGCTAATTTCTCTCCGGCATGAATTGTCAGATTCAGGTTGCGAAAGACGATATTCTTATCATCAGGATAGGAAAACGATACATCTTCAAAAGAAATCTCACCCTTTGGTTTTGGCATCTCCACAGCCCCCGGCTCATCAAAAATCTCTACATCCGCATCCATAATCTGCAAAAAACGCTCAATTCCTGTCATTCCCCTTTGGAACTGCTCTGCAAACTCTATGATTCGGCGGATGGTAGCAATCAGCGTAGACACATACATGGTATATGCCACTAAATCCCCTGGTGTAATCAGCCCCTCTACCAGAAAAAGTCCACCACCTAAGATAACTGCCAGATACATCAATCCGTCAAATGCTCTGGTAGCTGTCTGGAAACGTGCCATATAGCAGTATGTTTCCTTCTTAATCTGATAAAACGTATCATTTCCCTTTTGAAATTTCTCAATTTCCTTCTCCTCATTCGTAAAGGTTTTTACCACCTTTTGCCCAAGCAGGCTGTCCTCAATATTAGCATTTAACTCGCCAATCTGGACACGCTGCTTTGCAAAAGCCTTCCTGTTCTGCCTGTTTAACCGGATGCAGACAAATATCATAACCGGAACAATCACAAAAACAAGAAGCGTCAGGGCAAGGTTAACCGTTGCAAGAATAATAAAGGAAACAACAGCCTTTACTCCAGCAATAAAAAATTCCTCCGGGCAGTGATGGGCAAACTCCGTCACATCAAAAAGATCATTCGTAATACGTCCCATAATCTGACCAACTTTGGTATTATTATAAAAAGTATTGGATAGTTTTTGCAAATGTGTATATGCATCCCTGCGCATATCCGTCTCAATCCTCGCCCCCATTACATGTCCCATATCCGCCATATAATAATTCGCCAGACAGTCAATGATACGAAGTACCAGATACAAAAATGCCAGCTTTCCAATGATACCAACTGTCAGACTTGCTAATGACTGCATCCCTGTATTTGTAATGTAGCGGATGATCATCGGCAGCACCAGTTCACAAATCGTCGTCAGCCCTGCACAAAACAAGTCCGTTACAATTACCCTCCAATGCTTTCTGTAATATGGTAAAAACCTTTTTAAAAGGACACCCGTTGCATATTCCTTATCTTCCATTTCAAGCCTCCCAAAATCTGTTTTTCATCATTCCACAGCCACACTTTTCATTCTTTCCGACATGCCGGCCCTGCCGGCACAAACAATGAAAGAATGCTGCTTTGCAGCAAGTCCGCTTCCGCAGACGGTTCTTCCCGTGTGAATGGTCTTTTCATTCACACTTGCTCCACGCATAGCAGTATGCCTGTGTTCTGGCCGCAAAAGGATACTTCTGTATTAACGCCCGAACCTCCTCCTTGGTAAACCAGCCCGGTTCAATCTCCTCTACTACAGAAGTGCTTTCCCTGAACTCCCCGTCTGCTGTTCCAACAACACACACATTTGTTTCATTTGAAAAACCAACTGCACTGTAGCTGATTGGAATAATATCCTCAATCGTGCGCAACGTTAAGCCCGTCTCTTCCCAAAGCTCCCGCTTTGCACTCTCTTCCGGCTTCTCCCCCTCATCAATAAGTCCCGCCGGGAAATTATAGACCCAGGCACCGGTTGCCAGACGAAATTCCTTATTTAACAATACCTTTTCTCCCGCTGCATCATGCATAATTAATACAACCGCATCCGGCACTCCTGGATTCAACTCTTTCATTCCCCTGATATCGCCATTACGGCTAATCATCTCGTACACCTTCCTGCCCCCATCTGCTGTTTCATACGTAAGATCATACCTGTGGATAAATTCTCCATCTAACTTCTTCTCAATTGCTAAAAATTTCATGTCTTCCTCACTTTCCATACAATTCCATCACTTCATATCCATTATATCGTTGTCCCGATTGGAAGGCAATATTTATCTTTTGTATTCTTTACTTTCACATCCTGCCTAACCATTCAGCGAAATTCCATCATAAAACTTTTCAAAACATACCTCTGAATCTTTATAATATTCCCTTACTCCAATAATATGCAGAAAACGTGCCCCTGCATACGTATAGGAATCCAGCCTTCTGTTAAAAGCATCATCGGAATGTGCACTGACCAAATAGGTTTCCTCCTCAAAACCTGTTACCAGAAGTGTATGGTAATAACGGTCCATGTCATTCCTTAACTGAATGACATCACCAATTTCCAGCTCCCTTTCATCAACTTCCTCGCCAAAAGGCCCATTCCCGCGGTTTGTCACGATAAAATCATAAAAGAAAGAAACACCTGACCAGGATGGGGAACGGTCATTCAGGCTTCTGTAATACCAGCCGTTTTCACGATTATAATTCATCTCACAGCATCCGGCATAAATGCACTGTGACACAAAACTTGTGCAGTCTCCGCCTATCCCTGTAAAATTATAAAATAACGGGTTTCTGTCAAATGCCCAGCGTTTTGCATAAGCATATGCCCGTTCCCTGTTATAACTTGTTGTTACCAGCATACGTTTCTCTTTTCTTTGTTACTATTCATGCCCCTTTGAAACATCAAGCGTAAATAGTAACTTTCCGTTTTCTACTATTATATTATTTTTATCCTGTTTGGTTCATAAGACGCAAAAGTAATCTATTGAAATATCACTTCTTTCTGTTAGAATATATATATATCAATTTTAACAGGTATGCGTTGGGCAATCACCTTAGACAGGAATGGAGACATCACATGAAAACAAATCCAAACTATACAATTTGCAACTTTGACGGCACCTCTTATCTGCTTCCCTTTGGCCAGGCAATCGCTGACCAAAGGCGTGGAATGCAATTAGGTGAATCCGGTATATTTTTATGGAACAACCTGTCGGACGTACAGAACAAAGAAGAGCTTCTAAACCGTTTTCTGGCACATTATGAAGCAGCACCGGAAGATATTCCTACACTGACACAGGATTTAAACCATTTTCTTTTTCTTCTGACTTCCCTTGGTATCATTCCAAAGGACTGGAAAGAGAGCACTTTCACAGAATTCTCCTCACTACATCTGCAAATTGGAACGATTCACTTATGTCTCCGCGGAAAGGAAGAGGCCTTTCCAAAAGAATTTCTTCCGTTCCAGACAGATTCCTCTTCCGCTACAGATTTGACAATAGAACTTAGAACCGGACATCCACCGCTTTCTGACAACGGCACTGTTCTTATCCAAAATGAGCAGCTCCGCATATGGGAATATGCGGATTATTACCGCCTGCTTTTTCCTGAGGCAAAACAGTTAACAGAAGCCTATTTATCCAAAGATGGTTCTTTTTCCTGTATTTACTATATTCCTGCCAATGATGAGGAACTTCTCTACGAACTGTTTCATGCCATCCGCCTGCTTTACCTATATACTGCCCGAATGAAGGGCTGCTATGCCCTTCATTCTGCTTCACTCCTCTATCAGGACAAGGCCTGGCTTTTTTCAGGGCACTCTGGAATGGGGAAGTCAACCCACACAAGACTCTGGAATACACTGTTTGACACCCCTCTGCTCAACGGAGATTTAAACCTTCTTGCCTTCCTTGATGGCAAACCCGTAATTTATGGAATTCCGTGGTGTGGCACATCCGGCATCTCAGATTCCAAAACCTATCCCCTTGGCGGAATTATCCTGCTGTCCCAGGCAGAACAAGACGAATGTGTAAAACTTTCTGCAGACCAGAAAACACTGCTTATTATGCAGCGCCTGATTTCTCCCGCCTGGACTGCTTCTATGTTGGAGGAAAACCTTGCCTTTACTGGCAGGCTTTCAAAGCAGACCCATGTATGCAGGCTGAAATGTACAAAGAATCCTTCCGCTGCCCATACAATGAAAAAGTGGATTGATAGTTACTGTTCACTACATGACCAGTAACAGCAGCGTTTTTAATACTGAAGAATGCACACATTTTGCCAGGGCACAGACTTCGCTTGTGCTCTGGCAAAATAATCAAAAATAGCATAGCCATGCAGAGAAGGAGTAACAACGAGAAATGATGAGTACCAATATCTCAAAAAAGTACCCGAAATTTTACAAAAATTATCACAAGAACATTACTGTGAAAAACTGTGAACTATATGGCGCTTCAGCCGAAGGACTTGCTCTCCTGAACGCAGCAGACCATCACATCATCAATAATAAAATCACTTCCGATGGGACAGTCACCAAAAATAACTACTCAGATGGGCTGCACATTATTTTATTTGGCAACAATAAATCCAGCAAAAAATATGCCAACAGCATCACAGGCAACGCCATCCGCGGAAAAGTACATGGAGTCAATATGTGGTCCTTCACAAAGGCATTGTATGGAAAAACCACAGCCAAAAAGAATAAGATATATACCAAAGCCGGAAAAAAATCAGAAGCTTTTTTGATTCGCTGCTGCACCAAACGTGTCGTATCTGGAAATAAAATCGGTAAGTGGAAGTAAATCAGCATATCACAATTTCCTAAATCTGTAACACTTGTTGTGTATCCTTTTTCGGCTTTTGCCCCACACTCCATACATACCTTAAATCAATGCCCCTTACTTCTTTATTGATATTCTCATTATAACGAAATCCCACTACTTTTCAAGTTCTCCCTTTTACTCTTCACCCTCAAACGGGTGAAAACAGTAACTAGGCAGGAAAAATCTGTAAATAACGGCCACAAATTCCTTTACTCCCCAAAAATTTAGTGTTATAATTATAGTATCAATCAATAAGCTTTAACAACTTATAGAAAGGAGTAGGATATGAAAAGTTATGAAAAGCCAATTGCAGTTGTAAACGATGAGCTGAGCGAAGGCGTATATGCAGCAAGTGGTACAAACAGCGCAGACTGTTGGACAATTAACTCATATTCTGTACAGGATTGGAATGGTTCCCACCATGTATTTGAAGTTAAAATAGTACATTCTGATGCAGTAAAACATATTTCAACTGCATCAACCTCTGTTATAACATTCAGCAATACTGTAACAGATGCTTATAGTGAGGGCAATTGTACAGCTACTTTTAGTGGTAATACCGTAACTGTAGTACGTACACTTCATGCAAACGCATATCAGTCTGGTGACGTTGCAACCTATAAGGTTTGGGTAAAATCTACTGATGAAGCTTCTACAAAAGCTATTACCTGTACCGGCTCTTCAATCTCCTGCACTAAGTCAGTAAATGTTCAGGGTGAAGGCGGAGATGGTAGCTGATAATTCATGACAGCAGAAATCTTACGAAGTACGATTTCTATTGTTTTCACTTATTATTTTTTGCGTGTGGCATCCTATCGTTATAACTCTCTTTCCTATACACGCAGATAATAATCACACAGATTGTTTTATTATTATCTGGTATGTTTTCGGGCAGCATCACTGACAGGCAGTGATGCTGCTTTTTTCAAAATATATGATATCAGGGACAAAAGCAGATTTGCTTACAAAATACCTTTTGTCCCAAGCATCAGGATATTTATTTACAGAAAGGATTCCTATTCCATGAGAGAAAAACTGAAGTTCATTATTGGCAGAATCAAGGCAGGACGCCTGCAGGAAATGAAAAAACAGACCATTTGGATTTACCAGTATGCCAAACGCTACTGGCTTATTATGATATTATATACCCTTCTTGGCATGGTAAGTACTGTGATTTCTCTGGTAATTAGTATGGTTTCCAGAGATTTGGTAGATATCATTACCGGTCATGAAACAGGTGAGGTAATCCAGACCTTCTGCATGATGATTGGATTAAATGTAGGAACCACTTTTTTAAGTCAGATATCGGATTATGCTTCCAGCTACCTGAGTATGAAGGTAGACGCTGAAATCAAGACAGATATTTTCTCCAAAATCCTTGTAACGGACTGGGAATCCCTGACGAACTACCACACCGGGGATTTACTGACACGCTGGAGCTCGGATGCCTCCAACATCTCGTCAGGCGTGTTAAACTTCGTCCCAAATGCAATTATATATTTGTTCCGCTTTATCAGTGCTTTCTCCATGGTAATTTATTATGATGCCTCCTTTGCCATCTTTGCCTTTCTAGGAATGCCAGTCAGCCTGCTCCTTTCAAAAACCCTTTTAAGGCGCATGGTAAGAAATAATGAGCGCAGTGCCGCTATGGGTGCTAAAATGTCAGGCTTTAATCAGGAGACCTTTTCCAATATACAGACCATTAAGGCATTTGATTTAATACATATCTATATTGAACGTTTAAAACAGCTGCAAAAAGAATATATCAGTATGAAACTTGATTTCCAAAAGATGTCCATGGGAACCTCCATCTTACTTTCTACCGTTGCCCTTTTGGTTTCCTATGCCTCCTATGGCTGGGGACTTTACCGTGTATGGAGCGGAGCAATCAGCTACGGTACAATGACAATGTTTTTAAGCCTTTCCGGTACATTGACCGGAACCCTGCACAATCTCACCTCGCTGGTACCGTCCGTCATCTCCCTTACTACTTCCGCTGGAAGGCTGATGGATATTATCGAAATGCCGCGTGAGGACTACAGCCATAATGATGAAGTTGCTGCTTTTTGGAATCAAAATAAAGAAAACGGAATCAGCCTGCAAATAGAGAATCTGGAGTATTCTTATAAAACAGGTACCAAAGTTTTTCAGGATGCTTCCTTAGAAGTACATCCGCATGAAGTCATTGCGCTTGTCGGTCCTTCCGGTGAAGGCAAAACTACTATGATACGCCTGATTCTCTCCCTGATGCAGAGTCAGGGCGGCAGCGCCTTTCTCTTTGGCGGAAGCACCACGAAACAGGCATCCGGTTCTAATACGGTTGCACTGACACCTTCCACCCGTAAGCTCTTTTCCTATGTTCCACAGGGAAATACCATGTTTTCCGGCACAATTGCCGAGAACATGAGAAATGTAAAACCGGATGCTACGGACGAAGAAATTATAGAAGCGCTGCAACTGGCTTGTGCATGGGATTTTGTAGAAAAACTGCCAATGGGAATCCACAGTGAAATCAAAGAACGCGGCGGCGGATTTTCTGAGGGACAGGCACAGCGCCTCTCCATTGCCAGGGCACTCCTGCGCCGCTCTCCGATTCTTTTGTTGGATGAAGCGACCTCTGCCCTTGATGTTGCAACGGAACGGCGTGTACTCAAAAGCATCATGCGTGATGAATATCCACGCACCTGTATTGTGACCACACACCGCCCTTCTGTCCTGAATATCTGTAAACGTGTTTATGCCATACAGAATAAATCCTGTGTTGTGCTGAGTGAAAAAGAAATTGATGATATGATGAGAAATTTTTAACCAATCGTTACTATTTTATAAAATAAGAATATCCAATGGAAAACTATATGTTAAAAAACACGAATTTCCACTGGATATTCTTATTTGGTACTAAGGGGCTTAAAATCAGTATTAACCGACAGCCCCCTTTTTAAGTACAAATATTTGATTAGAGTTACACAACCACAAAGCTACATAGCCCAGTCAGTAACAGGGTCATTTGGCCCATATCCCTTTCTCTCCCAGGATGGCATACGGTTGCCATCATCCACATCGTAACTTGAAGCATTGCCAGACTCAACATAATGTGTCTGCAGTCCACAACCATTATCGGTATTTGCTGGACATCCAAGACAGGCAAACTGTTGCTTATAACCTCTTGTCTTCCCGCCCCAGTCAGAGTAATCCGGAGCCTGCCAAACACCTTTCATGTATTTGCTGTCACATTTTGGTCCGTTATCACCACTTGTGTTGCTGCCACTTGCAGCATAAACGCCTTCAGCCAGTTCGTCGTTTACAACTGCGATTGGTTTTTGATACTGTTTCATTAAGTTTCCTCCTTTCATATATTTCCGCATTTCTGCAAGGTGAACTTAGTTCCCTTTGCCTTTTGCGCTATTGGGCATTTGTGCCAGGCATTGTACCGACACAAATTCGTTGGGTTGAAAGATTTGCTTTCAACCTTATACATTTAACAGTGAAAACAGATTTTTGATAAGTCCCAGGCGCCCATATCCTTGATACAAAACGCCATATTATGTAAGATAAGTTTTAGTAGAAACGTTCTGCATTACCAAAAAATCCCTTTATATTAGTATATCACACGATTGTTTGACCCGCAACAGACTATTTTATTCTTTTCCTATAAAATTGGCAGGAGCGATAACCTTCAAATCACACGAACTCATCCCGATACCGCTTAAAAAAGTCGTAATATGCCCTGACATTGGGCAGTTCCGTCCACTTACTTACACACATCGGCTTTTCATCCAGATTATATATTTTGGCGTTCCGCATCGCCAATAGAAATGGCGAGTGCGTCGCGATAATAAACTGGCATCCAAAAAATCTGGCTGATTCCTCAATAAAGCCTGCCAGTTCCTGCTGCCGCTCCGGCGACAGGCTGTTTTCCGGTTCATCTAACAGATACAGGCCATTTTCATTAATCTTATCGGTAAAATAAAGATATGCGCTTTCACCGTTTGAATGCTCCCGCACATTTTCCTTTAAACGCCTTCTGACATATTCTGACTTTGTCTTGCTTCTGGCCTCATTTACTTTGCGCAGACGGTCATAGTCCTCAATAGACTGCAGCCTGAAATCAGAATTTTTTGCATCATAATAATCTTCAAACAATGTCTCCCTTTTATTATCAATTCCCTCATTCAGACAACGTAAATTTAACATAAAATCAAACACATCGTCACTTGTAATAATTCTACAGTTATCTGTCAGTTCCCGTTCCAGAACATAATCACAGAGGGCTACAAAATCCTCAAAAAAATTGGTACGGTTATACAGCGTATCCCTCTTTAAATGAAGCGTTTCTGCAATAACATTTAATGCTGTTGTCTTTCCTGAGCCATTCCCACCATATAATACAGTAACCGGGTCATCAAAATTCAGGATATGTACTTCATGTTCCTGCAAAACCTGAAAGGGATAAACTGTTGAAAAGCAGGTTTCCCGAATCCTGTGCAAAAATTGCTCCTCAGTTCCTGCAGATGGAAAAATAAACTGTGAAAGATAGCCCATAATTATCTCCCTCCAAATTATATAATGCAACCACTCGAAATATTACTAATGTGGTTAAATATCCATGTTTTTACTTGACTAAATTTTTTCTGCTGCGTTGTCATCAACCGCTACAGCTCAATCTTCCGCCTTATAGATAAAAATTTGTAATAAGTTTTATTTTTCAAATTTCTCTTTTTATGGTATACTAGTAAGGCAATTTTTTCAAGCACAAATGTTTGGATGCAAAAGTTACTTTTCACACATTGACCAAATTCGAGGATTTTGGCATGATTTTGCCAAATATACGAGTTTTACAGCGCCATTTTGCACGATTTTGTAAAATGTGTGCATTTAGTGCCAAAAGCACTACTGTTTACCGGTCACGGAATGGACAGTAACACACAAAAAACAAAGGAGAGTATATTATGGATACTGCATCAATTTGTATTTTAATCACCATATTTGTCTATTTGGGCGGTGTTTTGCTGATTGGCTTCTACTTTGCCCGAAAAAACGAATCAACCTCAGACTTTTACCTCGGTGGAAGAAAACTCGGACCACTGGTAACTGCAATGAGTGCAGAAGCCTCTGATATGTCCAGTTACCTTTTGATGGGACTTCCAGGACTTGCGTATTTATCCGGTATCGCAGATGTTGGCTGGACAATCATAGGTTTGTCAATTGGTACATATCTGAACTGGCTGCTGACGGCAAAAAGACTCCGCCGCTATACGCAGATTACAAATTCCATTACTTTGCCGCAGTTCTTTTCCAATCGCTTTCACGATAGAAAGAACATTTTAGCGGCACTTGCGGCACTTATTATCATTATATTCTTTGTCCCTTACACCGCTTCCGGCTTTGCTGCCTGCGGTAAACTCTTTTCTTCTTTATTTGGGATGGATTATATGACCGCAATGATTATATCTGCCATCGTTATTGTCGGATATACCGCAGCAGGTGGTTTCCTTGCTGCCTCCACAACTGACTTTGTCCAAAGTATTATTATGACAATTGCAATTATTTCTATTTTAATCTTTGCAACTGTTTCTGCTGGCGGCATTGGTACAGTTATGGAAAATGCACAGGCTTTACCGGGATATCTTTCTTTTACAAATACTTATTCCGAAGCAACAGCTTCTTCTGAACCTTATGGCCTGCTTAAAATCATATCCACCTGCGCGTGGGGACTTGGATATTTTGGTATGCCGCATATTTTACTCCGTTTTATGGCAGTGGAAGATGAAAACAAGTTAAAATTATCCCGCCGCGTAGCTTCTGTCTGGGTTGTCATTGCCATGGCAATCGCCCTCTTCATTGGCGTTGTCGGCAGAACACTAAGCAGTGCAGGAATCATTCCTGCCCTTTCCGGTTCTGATACAGAAACGATTATTGTCCGCATCTCTGATTATCTGTCAACCTATGGCATTCTTCCAGCTTTATTAGCCGGATTAGTATTGGCAGGTATTTTGGCTAGTACAATGTCAACGGCAGATTCACAGCTTTTAGCTGCTTCTTCCAGTGTATCGCAAAATATCCTGCAGGAAGCATTCCACTTAAAGCTTTCTCCAAAGGTAAGTATGATAACCGCCAGACTGACTGTTGTTATCATTGCCATTCTTGGAGTAATTATCGCACAAAATCCTGACAGCTCTGTATTTGGCATTGTTTCATTTGCATGGGCAGGATTTGGTGCAGCATTTGGTCCGATTATCATCTGTGCCCTGTTTTGGAAACGCACCACTCTTTCCGGTGCAATTGCCGGAATGGTCACTGGTGGTGTTTCCGTATTCGTATGGAAATACTTAATTGCCCCAATGGGCGGTGTATTTGCAATTTATGAATTACTGCCTGCATTCATTGTCGGCATTCTTTTCACCGTTATTGTAAGCCTGCTGTCAAAAGCACCAGATAAAAAAATCATAGAAGAATTTGAAGCTGCAAAATCCTCTAAAGAGATTTAAAGTTTCATCATCTTACAAAAGAAGCAAGGTTCTTCACAGCAAATATCCAAAAAAGGAAATGGGCAGGGCATATTATGTGTCCTGCTCATTTCCCTTTCCAAACCAACGAACCTCAAAATCTGCAACAGCCGTCTCCTAATATTGATAAATTTTTTTCTTTATCATAATAAATAGCAGTGTTACAACTGCTGCAACCAGTTCTGCCGCTACAATAGACGCCCATATACCATCAATTCCCCAAAAAATCGGAAAAATCAGAACAGCAGCTACCTGAAACAGCAAACTTCGCAAAAAAGAAATCAATGCGGATGTCAGCCCGTCGTTCAGCGCCGTAAAGAAAGAAGAGCCAAAAATAGCAATGCCGGAAAATAAAAACGAAAAGGAATAAATACGGAAGGCTCTGGTCGTCAAATCCATCAGCCCTGCATCATAGCCAACAAAAATTCCTGCCAGCGGCTTTGCTAAAACCTCCGCAAATACAAGCATTGCTATCGAAGAAATCCCTATAATAACAAAACTTTTTTTACGAAGACTTTTTAGTTCATTTTTATTTTGGGCGCCATAGTGATAACCTATAACTGGCGCAATCCCAGTGGAATAACCAATAAATACCGCCAAAAAAATCAAATTGACATACATCAGTACACCAAAAGCTGCAATTCCATCCTCACCGGCATATTTGATTAATTGAAAATTGTAAAGCATATTAACAAGCGACATAGAAATATTGCTCATCAATTCAGAAGAACCATTTGTACAGGCCCTGAGCAATGCCTTTCCATCCATTTTAGTCTTTGTAAGGCGTAACAGACTGGAATTTTGCCTGCTGAAATAGACAAGAGGCACAATTCCGCCAATCATCTGGCTGATTGTAGTGGCTGCTGCTGCACCCGCCACACCCCAGGAAAATCCCGCCATAAACAATGCATCCAGTACCATATTGGTTCCGCCAGCCACAAGTGTCACAAACAGGCCAAGCTGCGGCATTTGTGCTGTAATAAAAAAACTCTGGAATGCCTGCTGAATAATAAAAAAAGGCACTGCCACTAAAATAATGCGTCCATATAGAACACAGTCATCTAACATTGTACCCTCTGCACCAAGCAGTGAAGCAGCCGGACGAATAAAAATAAAACCGATCACGGCAATCACAATACCTAAAATGATTGCAACATAAATAAAAAGCGAAAACAGTCTTTTCGCTTTTTCATTATGCCCTTCTCCCATTGTCTTTGCAACCAAAGCACTGCCACCGGTTCCAAGCATAAAGCCTACTGCCCCCATTATCATAAGCAGTGGCATAATAAAATTAACTGCCGCAAACTGCGTTTTTCCCGCAAAATTAGAAACAAAAAATCCATCCACCACTCCATAAATGGATGTAAAAATCATCATAGCAACAGACGGCACTGTAAACCGCAAAAGCCTTTTAAAGTTAAATTGGTCTGAAAGCTGAATATTCATATCTCTATTCCTCCAAAACTGATATTGCTATGATATGGAGAAAAAACATTTCTTAATCCCTATACGCTATCCTCTGGTGACTCTTTTTTAATTTTTTCAGTCTCTGTTTTCAGTATTCTAATATACTTTTTCATAAGCTCCAACAGCATAGCACACTCCTGCCCGCCCAATCCGGCAAAAGAATTGCACTCCGCTTCTACAAGCGGTTCAATAATCTTTTCTGCTAATCCCTGCCCGGCTGCAGTCAGATATATCTTTTTATTTTTTCTGCTTTCGGATGCCAGAACCAGTTCTACTAATCCCTGCCTTTCCAGCCCCTTTAATGCCGTATTAATCGTCTGCGGACTGTATGACCATTCGGCACATACCTCCCGCTGGGTATATGCACCGTCATGTGTCCAAATAACATACAAGATCCACAATGCTGTATCTGACAGCCCCTGTGACAGGGCATAGCTATGGTATATATCATCCAGTTCCTTGTATATCTGGTTAAAAGCAGCTAATTGATTTAATAATGTTTTTTTCATATCACACCTTTTTTATCCGAATTCGGACCAACACAGTATAATCCGAATTCGGATGAATGTCAAGCACATCCATCGTAACAAACATAAAAAATGAAATTTTTCCATCTACTCTAAATATATTTTTAATTCCTCAACTAAATATTGCTGTATTTGAACTATTATCAACATTGTTCAGGGATTTTCTAATAATTTCCTAAAAAAGACATAGCAAGATTTAAATTAGACTTACCACGTGCATTTGCACCATAAATTGAAACAACTTTAAGAAATTTCTCCTTTGTCCCCTTACTAATTAAATTAGGCTCATGCTCTTTATATGCTTTAATTGCTGTCATATCAATAATTGTTTCTTCTCTGAACGATAAAACATTTTTTATCATAAACCGAACTAACATAGCATATCACCTCCACAAATACAATATACGTATTTCATGATTTTTATTTAATATTTTTGTGACTTTTTCACAATTTTTCTTCTACAGCCCCTTATATCAACAAAATAACACTCTTTTCCATCGGTCAAAAGCAGTTTTTTCTCATTGACAGCAAGGCTGATTTTTTCTTATTCTTCGTCAATTTATAAATTTATCTTTTGACACCTTAATCCTATACAGTAAAAAAGTGCATAAAACAGCTTAACTTACTGTTCTATGCACCTCTATAGGAAAATTATGCCATGATATCAATGTTTCCTCCCAAATGAGGAGCTACAGAATTTTCCATCACCGAACGATTCATCATATCAATCAAACCTGCTCCTGTCATTTCCAGCTGGTCCATGCTCATCGCAAGCACTTCTGTACTCACTTTTGTCATCAGGCTTGACTGGGACAAATTGACTGCCATTCCTTCAATCCCTCCAATTTCCATTACAATCCCTCCTTCCATATTTCTATCTTAAAATTTTAGCACAGTCCCATTGAATTGTCTAGTACAACGAAAATTAAGTTTTGGATAGTTTGACGCAGAATATTTTTCTGAG
>CANRVD010000019.1 GCA_947643145.1 uncultured bacterium
TACAGTACTATCACTAACGCTGCTATACAGTTATTGGAGTAATTATCTCATGGAACCTAATTAGAATCCAGACACTCTGTTGTGGATCTCTTACGATGAACCAACTGCAGGTTTGGATTCTGTATTTCGCCAGGATTTTTTGCGGGTTCTGCAGGATTTTGTAGCAGATTATAAAACTACTGTATTGCTGTCAACTCATATAGAAGAAGATTTAGGGGGAATAGCTGACTATATTATTGAAGTGGACAATGGGAGATATTATATGAAATGAGGTTTTTTATGGAAATAGGATTTCGTGAGCTTGTTTTAATGAGCAGCTTGAAAGTAAAGAAAGGATGAAAAAAGAGAGCAGCGGTGCCTATGTGATTCTCTATTTTTTGCTTGGGCTTTATGTGTTTATGTCGGCTCTTTGGGGATTTCATTATGAAAGTTTTAAGGATGCCCCATATCTGATGTTTTGTGTATTTGGATTTATTTCCTGCCAGTTTTTTAACCGATATTTATATTGTGTCAGGGAAAATGGAAAAGATATCAATATCTTTCAGAAGTATAAGTAAATTCCTGTAAACCCAAAAAAACTTTTTCTAATCAGTAAGAATATTTGTATTCCGACAGTGCTTGGACAGACCGTTGCTCTGTTTTTTCGAATTCTTGATTTGGATAAGGATGGGGGCAGGATTTTATCGCTGGATAGGATAATATTTTTTTGTTTGATAGATATGACGTATTTTAAATTAATAGGATAAAATTCTCTTTCATAATTCGTTAATTTATCCAGGCAGTTTGTTACGTCATATTCGGATACTGGTTTTGAAGGCAGCAGATAACATTTTTTTCCAAAGGCATCTGACATAAATACAGAATGGGCGATAAGGCAGATAATAAGCGTAGAGGGACTAAGGCTTTCTATAGCGCTTTTTATTTTAATATTGTTTAAGTGATTTGTCTCATAATCAAAAAAGAAGATTAATGGATGATAGTTCTTTTGATTTTAACAATTCTTTCCCTGAATGGTATGTAAGTATATTGTTATAGCCAAGTTTTTGGCAATAGTTTCTTATTTGCTCTCGTATCACATTTAATAACAGATTGTTCGTATAAGTGTGCTTAAGCTCGCGGAAGTAGAAGTTTTTATGCTCCTCTGTGTTTTTGTATTAAACGGCATATATCAAAAGATTATCATAGAATTAACATAGATGAATCGATATTCTATAAAAAAATATGATAAAATTTGATTTCAGTAAGACAAAAAGATATCTTTGTTTGTATCTATATATAAAGGGCCTTTTAATAAGTTGAGGAAGGGAGGAACAGATGTGGATGAGAAGCAAATATACAACCTGATTGCTAAGGATTCAGAAGAAGGATTGTATCAGCTGATTAAGCTGTATAAAAATTATGTATGGAATATAATAAACAAAATTCTTCAAGGAAGACAACAGGACATAGAAGAATGTATATCCGATGTTTTTTTTACATTTTGGCAAAAAAGACATAGCATAAATTTAGAATCAGGTAACGTGAAGGGCCTTTTGGCATGCATTGCAAGAAATACAGCGATTAATAGATATAATAAGCTAAAAAGACAGCAATGTATTAATTATGAATGTGAAAACCTTATTGCCGATGATGCAATTGAAATACTTATCGATAGTATATACCAGGATGAAATTGTTAATCTTATTTTGAAGGATCTTCACGAAAAGGATAGAAATATCTTTGTGAAACGACATATTTTTATGGAATCTATCGGAGAAATTGCTGAGGATATGAATTTAGACGAACGTCAAGTTCGTAACAGTTTATATCAAAGTAAGAAGAAATTGAAAAAGACATTGGTAAGGAGGAATAAGCATGAAAACAAATTTTTTTCATATAATTGGCGAATGTGAATCAAATATGCACAAAGAGGATGTTGGTATTAATGAGGATAGGATTTTCTTGTTAGTACAGAATAAAATACTTTTAAGCAAAAAACAACGCAAGAAGAAAATTTATTTAACAGTAAGTGCATTAATCTGTTCTGCATCTATGGTTACTTTTGTTTTGTTAAATTTATCAGATATAAAAACAAAAGTTGATGAAAATGGGGATAGGGTAGCAAAATATCAAGAAATAAATAAATATCCTAAGACAACAAATGATTATCTGCAGAAACCAGTACAAATAAAAGTTTGTGTATATGAGAGTACTCAAGAGGGACAATTTTTAACGCAAAATTATGTCAATGAGATGAAAAAGAAAGAATTAAAACTTAACGAAAAGGTGGTGATAGGTTCGTATAACCCACTAGATAGTTCTGTACCAGGTTATCCTATTTTTATTTCTGACGAAAGAGATTCCAGTAAAAAATATGATGTAATATCATTGAAAGTTTCTGCTGGAAATTTGATACAGTGGGATAAAAAAACCGGGGATATAATTACAATAGGAAAAGAATATCAATTTTCTAAAGATGCTAATATTTATTGGTCTCCGTTAGAGAACGGAAAAACAGTTGAGAAAACAATTATTTCTGCTGGAATTACTGATGGTTTATCTCAAAATGATACAATAACTGTAACAATAAACAGAGAAAATGATGTATTTATAGCGAAAAAAATAGGAGGTTAAGATTTTATGAAGAAGTTCAATGTAAAGTTTTGTTTGATGTTGTTGATGATATGCGCAATAATCCTAACAATAGGCACAACTGCATATGCATTAACAAATTCTAAATCATTTTATGATAAGATTTCATGGACATGGGAGTATAGTGCTCCAGCAACAACAAGTTATAATTGTTTAGGTTATGCTACTGGTTCAATGAAATGGGAATGGCCATGGGGAGTGGATAATCCAACAGACGCACAAGTTACAAATTATTTAAAGAAAAAAGGATATATTGACTCAAGTAAATATCCGGAAATTATATCCTATGGAAAATCAAAAGATGTAATTACACATTTTAGCAAAGTAACGGGTACCGAATGGTGTAGAGCAAAATGGGGCTCTTTAGAAAGATTTAATCATAATTCATATGACCCTTATTATGTAAATAGCATTTATGGGAAAAAAATAAATATCTATAGCAAACAATGAAAGGAGGAAGATTATGAAAAAAATTTGTATCAAAAAATTAACGATAGTAACAGTATGTATTATGATCGCATGTTTTTCTATCACAGGAGTAAGCATAACAAAATCTACGGCATATGCTATGAAAACAAATATGCAAGCAATGTTAGAAGAAATCGACGAAATTATTGCAGATAAGACAGATTTATCTTATTCGTCCAATCCATATGATTATATACAAAACAATAAATATTTTAATAATATTTTAAATTTAGGAATTGATGCACTTCCTATTATTGTAGATGAATTAAAAGAAAGTGATGAATCTGGATTAAAAGAATTTATTACTCCGGCGGTTAAATGTCGATGAATTTTACGCAGAATAAATTTTCATCTGCAAGGCGGAAGAATGAGTTGTAGCGAGTGCTACAACAATTGATGACAACGCGGCAGATGGAAATTTAAGCAAGTAAAAACGTCGATATTTAACTGCCGGGGTAATAACATCGAAACAATATCACAATATCTCTTGAAAGCAAGCGAATCAACGACTATAATATCAGCGTACACTGCTCCATGTCCATTACTGCATGAAGCTCATACGGTTCCTCCTTATTCAGATAAGATAACTCCACCGCAACGGTAAATGCTATTGTCCCCTCATCTACCATATCCAGTATTTTTGGTATCAGATAAGTCAGTCGGATATATCGGTTAATCTGTCGCTGACTCTCCTCCACCTGCCTTGCCAGTTCCTTATTAGAATCTACTTTGCCTGATTCACCTGTATTTCGCAATCCCCATTTACCGTTTTCAGATATAAAGGTTTCCAGTTTTGCAAATTCTGCCGTTTGGTTTTCCGACTTTTTGCCAACTTGGCAGGAAGTTAAATCTGTCCGTTTCCCCTGCTGTTTCATTGCCTCTAATTTCATCCGGTAAGCAAATACTTTTTCACTCGGCTTGATATTCTCTCTCTGTAGGTTGCTGTCCGCCATTGCGATTACCGCTTGGTTATCATCCAATTCCAAAACCATAACAGGAACTTTATCCACCCCTGCCCATTTACTAGTACAACGAAAATTAAGTTTTGGATAGCAAGTCAAACTGCCAATTACTTAATATTCGTTGTACTAGCTGCCTTTCTCCTGTGTCCGGCTATCAGTTCATATCCCTGCCCTGCCGGATTTGGTCTTGCAAGTAGCGGAACCAGCACCCCCTTCTTTTCAATACTCTGCATCAGTTCAAATAATTCCGTATTCATTTCCACCTTAAACGGATGATTCTTGAAATCCGCCAACTGGTTCAGAGGCAAATACTGGATTTTACCATCAAAAGTGTTCTTCTTACTTTCAACACCCTTACTCTGAACGATTGGAGAATAATCCTGCTTTTTTCCTGACATTTTCATCACCACCTCTTATTTCAAAACCACGAGCATCACGCTTCGCGAGACTGCTCGGGTTCGCAGGCGCGCTCGGATAGTCTCGTGCAAGCACGACATATCCTCACTTTGCCTTCGCGCAAATAAAAAGACCGTCCATCCTCAAAGCCAGTTTCTTAAAGAAACTCTGAAAATGAACAGTCTCCCATACTTTTATATTTAATTGAATAACACAGTTTTTAATGAATTTTTTAACTTTATTTTGATGTGTTCCCACACACCATATCCAGAACCACTGAAACATTTACACCGTCAGTAATCGCCTTTTTATACGTTTTCCGGTCACTTTTTGAAAAGGTAAAAAACCTCTCAAAGTGCCTAAAATCAAGGATTTTCACAAGCGAATGGTTTATATCCGCTTTTCCCTCCGATGTAGTAGACATACGCTCTCCACATGATAACTCATCCCGAACATATCGCACACCCTCACTCTTTCCAACCCATACCCCCTATCACACAGATATCGCAAATCCCTTGCGAGCGTTGCCGGGTCACAGCTCACATACACAATTTTTTCCGGTTCCATCTGGACCACCGTTTGCAGGAGTTTTTCATCGCAGCCTTTCCGTGGCGGATCTAATGTCACTACATCTGCCTTGAGGCTTCCATGACTCTTTTGGTACTGCTCTGGAACAACCTCCTCTGCTGCCCCCGCAAAAAACTCCGTATTCGTCATATGATTTAATTCCGCATTTTTCTTCGCATCCTCTACTGCCTGCGGAACAATCTCCACCCCGCACACCTTTGCGGCCTTTTGTGCCAAAAAAAGAGAAATAGTACCTATTCCGCAATACAAATCCCATACCACTTCACCGCCCTGCAAATCTGCATATTCCAACACTGTTTCGTACAGTCTTTTTGTCTGCATTGGATTTACCTGATAAAAGGACAACGGAGAAATGCGGTAAATAACATCGCCTATTCTATCTTCAATAAAACCGTTACCATACAGATTCTTTATCTGTTTTCCCAAAATAACATTTGTCTTTTCCTGATTCACATTCAGGCAGATACTTTTTATTTGAAGCTCCGGCTCCTCTGCCCGTCCTGTATGCAGGCATTCCAAAAGCCGCCCGGCCAGAATATCACTATGCGGCAAAGCGGTTCCATTAATAACCAGACAGACCATTACATCACCCGTAGCCACTCCAACCCGTGTCAAAATGTGACGGACAAGCCCGGCGTGATTTTTCTCATCATATGCTGGAATTTTATAATCCCGCATAAATTGTAAGATTGCCTCTACAATCACTTTATTACAGGGATGCTGAATGACGCAGTCCGTATTTTCAATAATACTGTGTGTTCTGCCAGCATAAAATCCGGCAACCAGCCTGCCTTCCTTATTTACTCCAACAGGAAATTGTGCTTTATTCCGGTAATGATATGGCTCTTCCATTGATAGGACTAAGTCCATGTCACAGACAGAAAATCCGCCGATACGGTTCAAACATTCACGTACTTTTTCCTCTTTCCACAAAATCTGCTGCTCATAACTGCAATGCTGAAGCTGGCAGCCCCCGCACTGTCTCGCCACAGGACACCTTGGTTCTACACGATGTGGTGAAGGCTCTATTATTTCCAAAAGTCTGGCATAGCCATACCGCTTCTTTGTCTTCATCACACACACTTTAACCACGTCATCTGGAATGGCATCCTTTACGAAGAGGGTATACCCCTCCAGCTTTCCAATTCCTTCGCCTTCCGAGCTAAACGCTGAAATAGTCAGTGTAACAATATCATTCTTCTTGCAGACTGCCTGCTCCATTCCTCTTTTTACATTCTTTTCCTCTGACATATTCTTCCCCATTTCTGTGCCGTCTTTTCGCAAATCAAATACCACGAGGTATCACCTGATTTTTTTAGCAAAACTGCCCCAAGAGGCGAGCCGCTTATCTCGCTGCGTATGTAAGAGTCAACATCTGTAACAAGCAGCACGCAGTATAAACTCCTATATACTCTCAGCTATTTCCGCTTCTGTATATAACCGGAACTCTGCCTTACATTCGAATCAATGATACGGTTAAATCCAAGCCACTCTGTTGTCGCATCTGCCTTATCATACAACTCTGTCAATGTCTCCAGCCTTGCATCCGCATGGTCTGCAAGATATAGCGCCATTGCTTCTGCTATCGCTGGTTTCTTCGGCGAACCATACTCCAACTCTCCATGATGCGCCAAAATGCAGTGACGAAGCTCAGCGGCAAGTTTCTTGGGGAATCCCGGAATCAGCGCAGCTTCTTTCCCAATTAACTCTGCCCCCAGAAAAATATGTCCCAAAAGCTGTCCTTCATCTGTGTAATCATTTGCCGGAAAGCTGGATATTTCCCATACCTTTCCAATATCATGGAATAACGCTGCTGTAAGCAGTAAATCCCTGTCAAGAATCGGATAATTTGCAGCATAAAACTCACACAGCTTTGCTACCGCCAGCGTATGCTGCAGCAAACCTCCCACAAATCCATGATGAACCGATTTAGCTGCTGAATGCTGCTTAAATTCCTTGATAAATTCTGCATCTTCCACAAAATATTTCTCTGCTAACTTTTTCAAATGGGGTTCACCAATTGTAGTGATAATTGCTTTTAATTCCTGATACATTTCTTCCCGGTCATATTTAGATGCCGGTATATATTCTGCCGGATCATACTCCCCTTCCTGTGCTTTTCTAATCCGGCTGACATTTACCTGACGGCTTCCCTGGAAAGAAGTTACCATTCCATCTGTCATAATAAAATCCATCGATTCAAAATTATCAATCCCATTATTTAATTCCCAGACTTTTGCATCAATAATCCCTGTCTTATCCTGCAAAAGCAGGGAATAATATGTCTTGCCTGCTTTTGTTTTAAGTATCTGCTTTGATTTGCACAGATAAATCCCAAAAAACTTATTGCCTTCCTTATATTCTTCGATATATGTCATTTCCATCCTCCTTAACGTGGAAAAAGGGAATGCTCATGCATTTCCCTCATAGATACCCTGTCTTTTTTAGAAATTCTTTCATGATAATCCAAATACTTTTTCTATCGCAGTAACAACTGTTTCCTTCTGATAAGGCTTCACAATAAAATCCAATGCTCCTGCAGCGATAGCATCATCAACCTTTTGCTGATAACCTATTGACGAACACATTACAATCTTAGCTTCTTTATCAATTTTTATAATTTCACTGACAGCTGTAATTCCATTCATTTCTGGCATATTAATATCCATTATGACTAAATCCGGTAAAATTTTTCTATACATCCGGACTGCCTCAACCCCATTCGAAGCTTCCGCGTA
The DNA here is from genome assembly GCA_947643145.1 of uncultured bacterium. Lineage (GTDB taxonomy): Bacteria > Bacillota > Clostridia > Lachnospirales > Lachnospiraceae > Butyribacter. Next base: position 7,784 of record CANRVD010000019.1, read on the forward strand.
TTGAAAGTTAAATCCATAGTCATCTAACAGTCTCTTTAAGGTCATTCGTGCAAATTCTGCATCATCTACTAATAAAACTTTCATAAGTATCCCCCCTTGTAAACATATTCATTTTACAAGACATAAAATGTTATTTATAAGTATAACATATTTCTTTTCATTACACAAGAAAAGTCTTGCTTTCAGCGAAATATCCATAAAACTTGTTACCTTTCACTGCGTACCTGACAATCATGAATCATAACACTTTCGCAGCTTCTCAAGTGCCTTTTTCTCAATTCGCGACACATAGGAACGAGAAATTCCATAAATCGCCGCAATTTCCCGCTGTGTTTTTTCCTTCCCTCCCCCCAATCCATAACGCATTCTGATAATATCCTTTTCCCGTGGACTAAGTGATTTTTCTATAAATCCTTCCAAACGTACCGTATTATCTTCTAATGTCACCCGCTCTACAACATCTTCATCCGTGTACTCAATCACATCAATCAGATTAATTTCATTTCCTTCCTTATCTGACCCAATTGAATCATATAAATATACATCCTTTGCCGTCTTCTTTTCTGAACGCAGCATCATCAGCAACTCATTAGCAATACATCAGTATTGGCATCCGCTTTTCAATACATCAGCACAGACAGCCGGGCAGCTAAAAATTCAGACAACCGGCATATTCAGTTAATTAAAGTAGATTATATTCGTGTGCTGACACATTTATATAGGGTAAAACCACTTGTCTATTTATTAATGTGTCAGTTACACACGTAAATAAATTGTGGCATACTGCCCATCCCAGACAATCTCCCTGAGTACTTTCTGAAGCACATCTTTCTGTGTAGAAGGCGATAACAGATTCCATGCTGTTTTATTTAGTGATAGCAAATCTTCTGATAACTGACTATAATCAAAGCTGCTGTCATCCCATATATTACCTTTTTCTTTCACCGCACACTGCTTTTTCAATTTTTCCTGCTGCTGGTTAATCTCATCTATCCTCGTTAAAATCAAATCATTGGTCGCCTTATTTTCACTCCTTCCCAGTGCATCCAAAAGCTTCCTCATCTGCTTTTCATTTTCCTCTATCTGCTTTTCCAATAGCTTCTGCTCAGATTCCCAAAAACTGTTTTTTTCTAAATGATGAAGCGCATTTTCCAAATAAGAATACTCTGTCACGTACTGTTTTTTTAACTCCAAAATCTGGTCAACCACCATTTCATCTACTACATTCCCAGAAAGATTAGGCATCTGGCATTTCTGCCCTCTGCTCCGCTCTTTACATTCACACTGATAATAATATCGTATCTGACCATCCTGCGCCGTCCTGCCGCCTTTCGGGCGCATATATGAACCACAATTGCCACACCGCAGTATTCCCGACAATAATGCACCAATCCTTTTGGGATAACGGTAACTCATGCCTGCATTCCTTTTCAGACGCTCCTGCACCTGAATCCACAAATCGGATGAAACCAGTCCTCTATGCTCTCCTACCGCAACAATCCAATCCTTTACATCATTTATACGCTGTCCTTTTACCCGGTTATTATTTTTATTATACGCAATCAGCCCATGTTCCCCGTCAAAAAGAACTTCTTCTGCATAAACACCATATGAATTTTCGCAAAGATACTGATAACCTCTCTTGTCTGCCATGCAATATACAGGATTACTAAGTATCGCCCGTAATACATATCTTCCATACGCTTTTTGATTTCTGCTTAAAATATTTCTATTTAGCAAATACGTTTCCAGCTTAGTCAGAGAACCAAGCTGAAGATACATTGCAAAAATCAATTTTACCAGTTCTGCCTCTTCTGGCAGCTCTACCAAACGGAAGTGACTTCTTTTTCTGCCATTTTCATCATGGAGTTCTACCTTTTTGCTGATATATCCAAGCGGCGGCTTTCCTCCCAGCCACCGTCCTGTCTTGGCCAGTGCCGTCATATTATCAACGATACGCTCTGCAATCGTTTCACGCTCCAACTGTGCAAATACAGAGGACATGCTTATCATAGCCCTTCCCATTGGGTTTGCGGTATCAAAAGATTCACTGACAGATACGAATTCTACACCTAATGAAGTTAGAATTTCAAAGAGTTCTGCAAAATCCTTCACATTTCTACTGACCCTGTCCAGTCTGTAGCATACCAGCTTTTGGATTTTACCACTTTCCATATCGGAAAGCAGTTTTTTCATCATAGGCCTTTCCATATTTTTACCGGATACCCCTTCATCCCTGTATTCAAGAAATCGTATTCCAGACTTCGTATCCAGCCTCCCGTCATCCTTTTCCCTTGCCAGAAAATCTTCCATATATTTCCTGCACTTCTGAATCTGATTTTCTATGGACTCCCCTTTCCCTGTAAATTTGGATTTACGGGCGTAAATCGCCACTGTAATGATGTTCTCCTTATCGGACATAAGAGTTCCCTCCCATCCCTTCAGACACATCATCACTAAAACAACCGCTGCATTTTTGCTGCATGGTCGTGAGCAGAACTTCCCTCTGCTCCTCTGAATATTTTCCTTCCTGAAACACTTCCATAACAACACTCATATGTAATATCTCTAAGGACTTTTGAAGGGATACGGAATTCACATCATCCTCTGACAGCCTTACCTTGATGGGTACTGCTCTTGCCATTATGTGCACCTCCGATATATCTGTTCCTTAACAGTATATACCTAACGCATAAAAAACTTGCCATTTTCTTGTATTGCTTAACCAGATATGATAAAATGTAAAATGGAATTTTTAATACATTCTTAAGGAGAAAACTTAATGGATATCAATAATAACACATGGAAAATAAAAACATTACTGGCAATATCTGGCACTGCCTTTTTATTCCTTATACTCTCCACCAGTAGAACTGCTATTTATGGATGTATCATAACAATGTTATTATGGTATATCTTTCTTTTTAGAAGCTCTATAACTTCTGAAACTGTAAAATCATTAATAAATCCGGTATATGCAGTATCAGGACTGTTATTTTGTATTGTCTTGGGCAATAATTTCTATAATATCTGGGTGACTTCCGAAAAAATACAGGCACTGTCAGACTTTATTGGTTATGAACCAAAAACTGTAGGTCTGATTTGCACAATTATTGAAATCATTGTTTCTACACCTATAGTTGCTATCTGTTTATCCTTTTTTGTTTCTACATTCATTGCAGATTTTAAAAATATAAAGCATAAGGATACCTGTACTTCAAATCAGTCAAAAAGTATTCCAATGAAAAAAGCATTTCTTATTATGACTGCTGTTTACACTTTAGGCATCAGTGCTATCCTTCGGGCAAATTTTAATTATCTTGATGATATGGGACGTGTGACCGGCGGATACAAAGGCTGGACAAATTTCAGCAGATTTTTAACAGAGGCTCTCTCCTCTTTTATCCATATGGACAATTATTTAACAGACGTATCTCCCTTACCACAGTTAATCGCTGTACTCCTTCTAGCTCTCTCTGGAATTCTTATATTATATATTGTTTACGAGCGCACTGATTTTTCAGTATGGGAATTAATTGCCCTCATTCCACTTGGGTTAAATCCTTATTTTTTAGAATGCATTTCTTATAAGTATGATGCCCCTTATATTGCACTATCTATTTTAAGTTCCGTCATACCGCTCCTTTATAAAAAGAAAAACGCAATTACATATATAGCTATATCTATAATCGGTACTGTGGCAGTTTGCACAACTTATCAGGCTGCTTCCGGAATCTACCCGATGCTTGTTATATTACTGATGTTAAGGATGTGGAACAATAAAGACTCCCTAAAAAAGATAGGTAATTTCTGCCTGCAATCCATAATCGGTTATGAATTGGGAATAATTTTTTTCCACATAACTATTATGATTCCTGTGAAAACATATGTATCAAACTCCCTAATTGGTATGAAGGATTTAATACCTGGGATTTTCAATCATTTAAAAATATATTACTCATATGTAACTGGCGATTTTAAAACATTTTGGCTGGTTCTAATAATCGTTATGGTGATAGGTTTTATATGGACCACTGCATGTTCCACAAAACAACACATATACTTATCTATTCCTATCGCCTTATCTGCCCTTTTGTTTATGGGACTATTATGTTTTGGAATGTATCCTGCATTATCAGCACCTCTTTTTGCACCAAGAGCAATGTACGGATTTGGAGTATTTATAACCTTTTTGGGAATAACCATAATGGAAAGACAGAAAAATATACCTTTTAAAACAATTGCTTCCATTTTAAGTTGGACATTTTTTGTATTTTCATTTACATATGGGAATGCATTATATCGCCAAAAAGAATATACCGATTTCAGAATTAATCTTTTAATTCAGGATTTAAATGACATGGAAATATTTTCCTCAAACCAACCTGTGACAGTACAGATTTCCGGAACAATTGGGCAAGCTCCTGTAATAAAAAATATGCCACAGAATTATCAAATGCTAAACCGCTTAGTTCCAAGTACCTTTCAGGGAAAATGGGCATGGGGCGAAGCTGGCTTTTATCGGTACTATAATTTAAAAAATGTCATTGCAGATTCCTCTGTAGACTTAACCACATACAATTTACCAGTTTTAGAGGAAAAAATGTACCATACCATAAAAGGACAGGACAACTATATCTTAGTTGAATTAAAATGAACGACCTGATTCTTCCCGTTCCTCTTTCCCCGGTACAAATTCTCATCTGCTTCCTCAATCATGGAGCGGATTGTCTTTCCCGGCTTAAATTCCGAGACACCCATCGTCAGTGTTACTCTCACCTCTACCTCTTTATACGACAGGATGTTGGATGCTGTCCCTTTGCAAATCCGCTCTGCAATCTGGACTGCTGTATCCAAATCTACCCGCAACAGGGCAAGAATTTCCTCTCCGCCCCAGCGACAGACCTGATCCCCTTCACGTACATTACCGGATATCATATTTGCAACGCTTACCAATACCTCATCTCCACAGTCATGTCCATAAGTATCATTAAACTTCTTAAAATCATCTATATCTGCCAAAACCAAACAGAAAGGCTGTTCTGTAGTTTCTGCTAATCTATACGCTTCCTTCAGATATTCATCCATACTGCGTCGGTTTAATAAATGCGTCAACGGGTCGTAATTTGCAATTTTGCCAAGCATACGGTTCTCTTTCTCAAGCTGATGCTGCATATACCGTATCTCCAAAGCAAACAGAATCGAAAAAATAATCTGCATGTCCAAAGCTACCATCGTATTTACAAAATAGAACGTTGTATGAGCATACTCCGGCACCGCTCCGGTATACATTGGGTCCATCTGTCCACAGACTGCCCTGATAACAATAAATGCCACGCCTACCACGAGCGATACCGTAGCAGGGACAAATACCTTTTTCTGAAGCTGAGGTAATGTATATGTAAGATAAAAAGCCACCGGAATCAGAGTAATTGTGTAAAGCATAAATCCCCAATCCCATCCAAGTAAAATAGACGCCATGGACGAATGAAACAAAATCTCTACAAAAGATGCCATATACATAGACACATAGCGCTCCCTGTTAACGGCAAACACACTGAGAAGAATATAAAATGCCGTCACCCCGGCATTATACAGATAAAGAGGCTTAATCTGCATAGAATAAAAGGCAAGTGTAAAAAAAAGATGAACAAACGCGATACATGCCCCAATAACCCGATATTTAATTTTATTATCAATCACTCTTCTGCCACTAATAATTTGTCTGGCTGCATGATAAAATTCTTTCATCTTCCTCCTCCCTAGTATCTTGTCTCATTGATAATTAGTTAAACTCACTTGTCTATTTATTCATCTAGTGCATCAATTATCTGCCTTCACCTCATTCATATAATCTATAAAATCAAATATATCTGTATATGGATTACATTCATGGGAATATACAGTATTATATACTTTCCTTTGAGCATTATGCAATATTCTCGCACGTCTCAATGCATCTTTCTGTAATGGTAAAAGAATATTATAAATATCTATAGTTTCTTTATAATCGGAACACTTATCTTTCACTAACCCTTTAATTACCTGTTTCATCTGTTCAGCGGTCTTTCCAAAGGGCGCTTCCTGAAAATGAAGCACAAACCATACTTCAAAAGCCGGATTAGAAAATATGCTATGCAATCCTTTATGCTTATATCCATTTAATATATTAAACACCGTCTTAATATCAGGATTGGATTTCGGGTCAGAGTCAAACACACAATATCCTCTGTCGCCTAATTTCAGTTTAAAATCCACATCTTTTCTATCAATGTACTTTTTTGCAAATATTACTATACCTTTAGCATCTGTATGTCTAGTATCAACTGGTATAATCTCCGCATTATATTCCCTGCTTTCAAAATGCTTTAAATACATCTCCTCTGTCTGTCCTTCACAGAAAATATATATTTTACGTTTCTGCCTGTCCTTTTCTTCTGTGGCTTTCCCCTTTGTTTCTTCTCCTCGTTTACGCATATACTATCCTTTCATATATGGAACGCTTCCAAATCTTCCATTTAAATATCCAAGTTCAATATCATCATCTTCATCTATTGCATAATCATCCAGCAGCTTTACTATTGTAGCGCCCATTTCATTCTTATCCACCAGATATATTTGGTCAGGATTCACCATTTTTAATACCTTTGTATTATGCGTTGTAAATAAAAGCTGTGCATTTCCTTTATTAACAGAGACAGTCTGAAACATCTTAAGAAAATGCTGTGCCAGTTTTGTATGATATGTTTTTCCAAGTTCGTCCTCAAACATAAATCCTCCCTGGTCACTAAGATACAGCAATTCTGCAATATTCTCTACAAAGCTTTCTGTTCCTGATGAATCTTCATCTAGTTCAGTTTCAAATACTTCACCATTTCCATTTTCATGAACTACCCTAATAACAGGACGACTATCTGAAATTTGGAATTCATCATTCTCAACAATCAACTCAGCAAATAATTTTTCTATAAAATCATGTGATTTCTGATCTATTTTCCTATTCTTAATATATATGTCCTTAATATTAAAATCGGCCCTCTGCAACTCCTGTATCAAAACTTTCTTCCTGCCTTCTTTTTCTATAATTTCACTAAGCATCTGACTGACTTTAAAATCTATATATTGCCTGAAATGAAATTCAAACCACTCATATACGCTCTTTAATGGAGCATATCCCCACTCAGATGCAACAGGCATATATAAACGATTCGCATTTGTCTTTCCAACTATTTCCTCCTGCGTTTTAACATCCTTTCCATAAAACTCATAATGCTGTCCAGCACTTCTTTCAAAGAGCATTTCAGGCTCAACAGTAAAATACCCCATCAAATACTCCTCCAGCACCTCGCTCTCATTAATAGAAAATCCATAAACATATTTGATACCTTTTTGATAAAATATAAACTCAAAATCAGTCGGACTTTCGTTATCCACATCTCCATAGGCAAATCTTTTAATTAAAATTTTAGAATTATCCCTGCGCCTAATCGTATTTATAATAAATTTAAATGCATAATACAAGGATTCAACAAGATTGCTTTTTCCGGAAGCATTCGGGCCGATTAGTCCAATACACTTATATAAAGACACTGGTATCTCCTCATTATGAATTACCCACTCCGAGTCACAATACTTTTCATCCGCACTAAAATTTATCACTACCTCATCTTTGATTGACTTGAAATTTTTAACCGCATACTGAACTAACACAATACACCTCCATTCCACACTGCTATATATAACCTGATTATATTTTATCACAGGGCACTCCGTTCATACAAATATACCAAAACTTTTATTAAATAGTCAAATCCTCTGTAGCATAATAATGCAGCCAAAGCGCTGTAGTGATTTATCAATACAACGGGCTGCATATGTGGCAAGACGGATATTTTTCGTATCATCAAAGGTATCAATACCTTTAATAAGACCAATCGTACCTATGGATATCAAATCATCCATATCCTTATCACCCATATTATATTTCTTTGCAATATACGCGACCAGTCTTAAATTCTTCTCAATCAGGCAGTTTCTCGCTTCAGGGTCTCCTGCCCGGCATCTTGCTATGCATTCCTTCTCTTCTTTCGCACTCAAAGGTTTTGGAAAAGACTGCACCTGTGACACCTCTAAATGATATCTCTATATCCTATGCATCGCATAACACGTCCGTGCTTTTCCCATAAAAAGAAGACCAAACCACAGCCCGCCTGCAATCCCCTGCTTATTCTTTTGCCTGTAAAGCGTATTCTGCCGCCCTTACTGCATCCTCCTTTGTTTCTGCTGCCACCAGAAAGCCACCAGGATGGCAAAATCTAAGGCTTTCAATTCCACTCATTTTTGCAAGGGCATCTGCTTCCATTCCCCACCATTCCTTTGGAAAATCACATACAAGCGTATTATCTGCACTGCTTACCGCCACCCCCTGGGCACTATACCCACCTCTGTTTGAAGGATAGACAACAAACTGGTAGGAACTTCCTATTACCTCCTGCTTCCACGGTGCATAGACCGGAAGAACCAGAATCCTTCCGTCTGATTCACGCATCGCCTGCTGTACAAGCTCCCTGCCGCGCTGTATCCCTTTTACGGATTCAAAATGATTCCGCAAAATCGTCTCTGCCATACCAACTGCCTTTTTAAAGCAATCATCGTAAGAATCCTCAGAGTCCCAGCTTGGATTAAATTCCTCAATAATCTTTGCAATGATATTATCACATCCGGTATTATCTGATTCATCCAACGGCTGGATAAACTGCTCATCAAATCTCTTTGCCTCTTCCTTTCCGGTATAGCCGGCACCATATGCCCGCCATATCAGTCCAAAAGCTGCATAGGGACAGCCATTCTCCCGGTACTCCTTATCCTTCTGGTGATGGTCAAATTCTCCTCTTCCAATATCATATACAATTCCATCAAACTCCTCTGGAACTTCAAATCCTCTTATTATTTGGATTTTGGGATTTAAAATCCGCAAAAAGGCAGTTGCAAACACATCATCGGAATGAAACTTCCCTCCATGTGTAAACCCCTTTTCCGGTACAAAACCCTTTTGATATCCGCCCATAATCCTCCTACCTGCACATTGCCCACTTTTCAAAATATCTGGTTCAAAGAATGTTTATTTTGCATTCTTCCAAAGTTTGAAATGCCACTTGCATGCTTCTTTCTTGTATTAGCGGTATTTCAAATCTTGCTCTCCAAGCTCTCCCGAATCGCCTTGATGAACTGCTCACTGTTCAGTACAGTAACATCCTTAAGGCTAGTAATCAACGCCAGATCCTTTGTCATTTTACCAGACTCAATCGTTCCAAGCGTTGCCTTTTCAAGCTTATCTGCAAAGGTACAAAGCTCTGGAAGATTATCAAGCTCGCCACGCTTACGCAGTGCGCCTGACCACGCAAAAATAGTTGCCACAGAGTTGGTAGAAGTTTCCTCTCCCTGTAAGTGCTTATAATAATGTCTCTGTACTGTTCCATGTGCTGCCTCATATTCATAAACACCACTTGGGGAAACCAGCACGGAAGTCATCATTGCCAAAGAGCCACAGGCAGAAGAAACCATATCACTCATAACATCTCCATCATAGTTTTTACATGCCCAGATAAATCCTCCCTTTGCCTTCATAACACGCGCAACCGCATCGTCAATCAAAGTATAAAAATATTCAATCCCATTTGCCTCAAACTTTTCTTTATAATCTGTATCATAAATCTCCTGAAAAATATCCTTGAAGTTGTGGTCATATACTTTCGAAATTGTATCCTTTGTTGCAAACCATAAATCCTGCTTGATATCTAACGCATAGTTAAAGCAGGCCCTTGCAAAACTCTCAATAGACTTGTCCATATTATGGATTCCCTGAAGAATTCCGGGACCGGTAAATTCCTGAATCGTTGCACGGATTTCCTTGCCATCCTCTCCGGTAAAGACAAGCTCTGCCTTTCCCGCACCCGGCACTTTAATTTCCGTATTCTTATATACATCACCATACGCATGTCTTGCTAATGTAATCGGCTTTTCCCAGTTCTTAACACATGGCTCAATTCCCTTCACCTGAATTGGAGCACGAAATACAGTTCCATCTAACGCCGCACGGATAGTACCGTTTGGAGACTTCCACATTTCTTTTAAATCATATTCTTCCATTCTTGCGGCATTTGGCGTAATCGTTGCGCACTTTACTGCAACGCCATACTTCTTTGTTGCCTCGGCAGAATCAATCGTAACTTTATCATCCGTTTCATTACGGTATTCCAGTCCCAAATCATAATATTCTGTCTTTAAATCAATAAATGGAAGTAGCAGCTCGTCCTTTATCATCTTCCAAAGAATGCGTGTCATTTCATCCCCATCCATCTCAACCAAAGGTGTCGTCATCTGAATTTTAGCCATAATAATACCTCCAATGTTATAATTCTTTCATTTCCTTAAGCACAATCCCCTTAATAGTATCACAATTTTATTGATTTGTGAACAATTTTGGAGCATAATAATACTATTCACGGCTATTGATAGAAAGGAGACTATTTACATGGCACAGGAAGAAAGCATGAAAGATTATGAAAAAGAGCTTGACAATTCTTTTCCAATACTGAAAGAAGGAGATATTTTGGATGTTACCATTATCGGTATCTCCGAGACAGAAGCGACTGTTGACTTAAATTACTATACAGAAGGAATTATTCCTTTGGCAGAATGCAGCAACGATCCCGCTTTTTCTATAAAAAATGATTTAGATATTGGTGACGTTGTAAAAGCCATGATTATTGATTCAGAAAATGCCAGTGGTAATGTAATTCTTTCCCTCCGGGAAGCAAACGACATTTTAATCTGGGACGAGCTGAAGGAAGACTATGAAGATGGCACCATTTTCCATATGAAGGTTACAGAAGCTGTACCTTCGGGTGTTATCGGCTATGTCAAAGGAATCCGCGCATTTATTCCTGCCTCACAAATTGCACTTGAATATGTGGAAGATACACAAAGCTACACTGGCATGACACTTGATGCTGTTATCATTACTGTAGATGCAAAAGAAAAAAGACTGGTACTTTCCTCTAAAATGATAGCCCGAGAACGGGCCGTGGTAGAAAAAACCAAAAAAATCGGCCGCCTGAACGAAGGAGATATCGTAGAAGGCGCCATTGAACGCATTGAATCCTATGGTGTATTTATTGAAATCGGTGAAGGATTGACCGGACTTTGCCATATTTCCCAAATCACCAACCGATTTATTAAATCACCAAAAGAAATTGTTAAATTAGGCGAAACTGTAAAAGCAAAAATCATCAAAATAGAAGGGGACCGCATTTCTCTCAGCATTAAGGCTCTTTTAGAAGACGAGCCTGACGAATCCGAAGAGAGCTATGAAATCCCCAAAGAATACAGCACCGACACAGATGCTTCTCATGATGAAAGCCCATTTGCAAAGCTTTTACAGGGTATTCAGTTATAAATGTCAGGATTTTTGGCAGCCCTGGCAGGAATTACAGCCTGCCCCGGCTATATCCGGTGACATATGCTCATACATGGAAGAAATCATACAAACTGCCTGGGAAGAAATCCCTTCTCCAGTCCCTGTAAAGCCAAGTCCTTCCTCTGTTGTAGCTTTTATGTTCACCTGATTTTTTTCAATGCCAAGTGTTCCAGCAATATTTTGCTCCATCTGGTCAATATAGCCCCGCATCTTCGGACGCTGGGCTATTATTGTCGCGTCAATATTTTCAATCAGGTAACACTCCTTTTCCAAAAGCGCTCCCACCTGTTTTAGAAGCTCAAGACTGGAGGCACCGCTATATTTCTCATCGGTATCCGGAAAATGCTTTCCAATATCTCCTAATGCAGCTGCACCAAGCAGTGCATCCATAATTGCATGGAGCAATACATCCGCATCCGAGTGCCCTAACAGCCCCTTTTCATAAGGAATCGTCACTCCTCCTAAAACCAGACTGCGCCCATCAACTAATTTGTGAACGTCATATCCCATTCCAACCCGCATAATACTTCTCCCTTCTATCCATAAACCCAGAAGTTCACTGACTCCGCTGATGTACTGGCACACCACTGCCTGTCAGAAACTTTCTTAAAATTCAAAAAGCCCTGAAACAAGTAAAGCACTCATCCCAAGACTTTTAAGTAGCGGAAAAGGGATTTGAACCCATGACACTACGGGTATGAACCGTATGCTCTAGCCAACTGAGCTATTCCGCCATATATACTTATGTGTACGATAAGTAACAGGAACTACTGTACACAAACTGTTAACCGCACAGAAGAAGAATAAAATGGGACCTACAGGGCTCGAACCTGTGACCCTCTGCTTGTAAGGCAGATGCTCTCCCAGCTGAGCTAAGATCCCGCCTCTGCTTCATGCGACTTGTATAATATATCAGACCTTCCAAAGATTGTCAAGCACTTTCACAAAAATATCTTATTTCCTTCTATTGATTTTTCTTAGAAATCTTCTATAATAGTTATACAATATAAAAAATAATTTTACATCTTTTGAGAGAAGAGAGGATATTATCATGAATAAACGCGCCGTAAATATCAGCAGCCTTGTAATTCTTTTGGCATTACTCTCCCTGATTTTAGAGATTTGCCTGTATTATTTTATTCCACAGCATATGATTACCGTTGCAGCAGCCGCTGTTATTTCCCTGGGACTAACCCACTTTTTTTTGGAAACATCTCTTGACTATGATTACTGCTTTCTATATGCTGCGCTTATGACAATTACCTCTGTCGCATTCTGCATGATAATCTATCTGATTCAGCCAAATCCATGGGTTTCCTATGACTACACCCTTTTGGCACTAATTATTGCAAACTGGCTTATCCCGTTTGCCTACTGCTTTATCCGCGACTTTGCAGACAGAGGACCCCGCTTTTCCGATTATCTTTTCTTTTTTAACGGAATGAGCCTTGTCTTCTTTGTAGTATATTTTATTGCAATTATAAAACAATTATTCATTACACCGCTTTTACCACCATATGATTCAATCGCCTTTGGTGCGCATAATTTCGTTCCATTTATGGCAACAGGCAGTTACCTGGAAAGAGCATTTGCAGAAGGGGCTGATATCAGTTCAATGGTTGTCTATATTTTAGAAATGATTGTACTTGCTATTCCTTTTGGCTTCTATGCAAAAGTATACTGCCGCAGGCTTCCATTTATCCTCAGGCTTTTTATATATCTTGCAGTGCCGTTTCTTTTTGAAGCAGCGCAATATTGGACAGGAATTGGCCGTGCTGACATAGATGACTATGCCCTTGCCTTAATTGGAATTACAATCGGAGTCATTATTTACCATTTGGTTTATTACATCTCTTATGAATCACATAAACGTGATTTCTTAGAAGACCGTACCGTAACCAAAAGCCTGCTGTTTCATTTTGGAGGGAATTTCTAATATACCATCAAGCATCAAATACAAAAGAACGTTCGCTTCCTTGCAGGTATCTTGTCTGGCCCGTTGCTTTGTGAGAATAACATAAATACTTAATAAGCCCCGCAGCAAACTTGCGGGGCTATTCTTAATATTAGTCACTATTTATACATAATGGCTAATATTTTCTGTATTCATTAATATCTTCAGCTAGAATCCTAATTCCGCGGATATACGAGTCAAATACTCCCTGTTCCTTAAAGGCCATCACTATCATGCCTACCGGTATTCCAACTATCAGTCCAAGCATACCAATTAAGCGGTATCCAATAAACATCGAAATCAATGTGGCAAATGGACTCATTCCGACGCTGTCACCCACCAGTTTTGGCTCCAGCAGACGGTGTACCAGCAGACAAATCACATACGTAATAATCAGAACCACTACCGTAAAATACTCACCGGTAATTGCACAGTAAATTGCCCAGGGCGTAATGATGATTCCCGTTCCCAAAAAAGGAAGGAAATCCAAAAATGCCGTCAATAATGCCAGCAAAGATGCGTACTGGACATGCAAAATTCCGCCAAAAATGATAAATAAGATGATGAAAACCACAATCATAATTTGGAAACATGCTTTTATATATCCCGCAAGTGCCCTCAGGCAGGTATCCATTGCCATATTCCAAAATTGCTTTATCCCCAGCGGAATACAGCCGCTAACTGTCGTTTTGATTTGTTCACGCTTTGTAACAAAGAAATAGGACAGCATCAATGTAAGCACAGCTATCACAAAAATGTCAATGACAGAACTGGCAAAGTCACCTACTGCTGAAATGGAATCCACTTTTAATGAATCCACAATAGAAAGCAAAATATCGTTTACTTTATCTTGATTTTCTTCTAAAAACTGCTGTAAATTTCCTGGAATAAAAGTAAACTTTTGATGGAGCTGACCTAATGAACTTTGCAGTTTATCAACCGTCTGTTCATATAACTCCGGTAAATCCATTATCATGGAACTAACCTGTGTCACAATAAGATGCAGTATCAGATAGAAAAAACTTCCTACCAACAGCAATACAAATACAATAACCAACACCGAACCATGCTTGCGCATAATTTTAATCCGATTTTCCAGAAAAACAACCATAGGATTTGCAATTGATGCAATAATCCATGCAATAATCAGCGGCATAAAAAAACCAATTAACTTCGGAACTATAAAAACAATCGAAAGTATTATCGTGATGATGACTAACAAATTCACCAAAATCTTTTTATGCAGTTCTTTTCTTCCTTCGCCCCTCATATAACCCTCCTTTTTTATGGAATAGGAAACTTCTCCACAGCGTAGTGGTCATCAACAAAAATCGCTTTGCGATTTTTGTTAGGGGAATGCGCTGGCATTCCCCTTTTTTATTCTCCCAGCTTCAGTGCAATCAGCGCCCCCACTGCCAAAGCAAATACCCCTGTTAACAGTGTCATCATGCTGATTTGGAGTGATATTCCCATTAAAATAACAACCGGTGAAGAAATCACCAACCCCAAAATAGCACAATATGTTAAGCCTTCCCATCTCGCCAGTAAAAATTCAATCAACTTGGCGATTGCAAAGATTCCCACTACAACGCCAATGCCGAATGGCACCAAAGAAGCGCTTACATTCCATACTGCATTCCAGTCCCCATGAACGGCTCCGTCCACAAATCCTGTAATCGCATTGATAATTGGATTATAATACCCCATAATCATTAACATCATAGAACCACTGACACCCGGAATAACCATCGTCGCAGAAGCAACGATTCCAACAAGGAAAAGCTTAATCAGTGAAACCGCGTCAATCACTAATTCCACATCTTTGCTGTCCTTTCCCATATACTGCATTGCGATAATTGCAATAAAGAAAACAAAAAAGACAATAATATGCGGCAATCCAATTTTTTCTTTCTTGACTTTTTTAAATATCATCGGCACACCGCCAAGAATCAGTCCAATAAAAACCATACACGTCTGAAATGGATAATTTGCAAATAGAAATTTAATCGCATATGCCAGCCCTACAATTCCTACTAACATTCCTAAAAAATACGGAAACAAAATATGAATACTTTCTTTGAGCTGCTTAAATAAATGCGTGATACAATAAATAATATTGTCATAAATTCCCATAGAAACCATCATGGTTCCGCCACTGACGCCTGGAATTGCATTGGCAACGCCAATCACAGCTCCCTTCAAAACATCCTTTAAAAAGTCCATAATCATCCTCATTTCTTAATCATTTAATTATTCCCCTAAACTATACCATAATTTATTTTTCACGACAATAAACAAAACCTTAAATTATTCACACATTCTACATATTTTTTTCAAATTTTTGCCATGACCTTTTCATATACTTTTACCATATTTAGACTTGCCTGTATCAGAGATTTCCGTTATGATACTTATTGTTATGATTCACGGCTGTTCTAAACTGCATAGGTAAGGAATCTTATTCCGATACAAATACTGCTGTTTTGCAACGGCAGAAAGCGAAATTAGGCGGTTTTACGCATGATGTTTATAATAACTGTGAATAGCTTGTTTTACAAAGAAAGGATATGCCATGAGAAAAATTTGCCCAGTTTCAAAGATAATCGCCGGAACATTATTAAGTGCCAGCCTGCTTTTATGCAGTCTGCCTGCTTTTCCATCCGCAGCGGCCCAAACCGATGACAGCCTGTCTTCTTTTTCCGCGCTTCACCGTGTATATGATACCGAAGACGGTGAATTAGTACATTACCACTATGAAGATGCAGAGGGAAACCATATTGAACTTTCAGACACAGATGGCGCAAATTCCAATAACAGCTCCCTTCAACTGAAAAAGGCTGCCAATCTTCCGTCTTCCTATGATTTAAGATTAGAAAACAGAATTACATCAATTAAAGACCAGGGGATAACCGGAAGCTGCTGGTCCTTTGCCGCCATAAAATCTATGGAATCAAACCTGATAAGCAAAGGTACACAAAACACCAATACTCTTGATTTGTCAGAAAGTCATCTGGCATGGTATACCTATCATCCTTCCGGAAACTCAACAGATCCTTTATATGATGAAGGAATCATCTTTACAAGATTTCTGACTTCTGATAATAAACCGTTCAATGAAGGCGGCAATGCCCTGTTTGCTGCTTTTACACTGGCTCGGTGGACCGGGGCTGTCTCAGAAAGCGTTGCTCCTTTCACCGCCGATACGAACGCAGACCTCTATCAGATGATTGCCAAAATGACAGAACAAAGTGAATCTCTGCGTTACCAGAATGAATATCTGCTGACGGATGCCATCTGCTATGATAATGCAGACCAGAGTCAGATTAAAGAAGCAATTATAGAAAATGGCGCAATCGATGTATCTTATTACCACGAAAATTTATTCTTTGATACAGAAAACAGTTCGTATTACCAGACATATGTCAAAAAGAAAGATGCTGCTGCCAGAGCAAATCACAGCGTCAGCATTATAGGCTGGGACGACAATTATCCAAAGGAAAATTTCGGTACTTACAAACCGGATTCAGATGGTGCCTGGCTAATTGCCAACAGCTATGGCGACAGCTTTGCAAATAACGGATATTCCTGGATTTCCTACGAAGAACCAACTCTTGTGGAATTTTACAGCTTTCAGGCAGTTCCAGCAGATACCTACGACAACAATTACCAGTATGATGCCTACGGTTATGGAAATCCTGTTATAAACGCGTCTGCTGATACCACAAAAGCTGCCAATATTTTTACGGCTAATAAAAACTATAACCAGATACTTTCTGCTGTCAGCACTTATACAATATCTGATAACCAGCCATATACCATCCAAATCTACCGCGGTGTTACCGCAGGAAAACCGACCAGCGGGACACTTGCCGCTACGATAGCAGGAACGGCTGAATTTCAGGGATACCATACCATCCCATTAGAAAAGGAAATTTTGCTTAAGGCAGGAGAACGTTTTTCCGTTGTAATTTCTTACGACCATACAACTAAGGACAACGGCTATGTCCCACTGGAAGGCGTCAGTGAACGCGACCTTTCCTGCCGCATTACATATACCTCAAATGCAGGTGAAAGCTTTCTTTATAACAATACCAGCAATACCTGGATTGACACCAACCGCAACCAAGCGAATGGTATTGCAAATAACGTCTGTATTAAAGCATTTACAAAGAATACAGAGAGCCTCCTCCTATCTGCTTCCCAAGTGACATTGGGCAAAGGAGAACAATATACATTATCAGCCACAGTCAGAAAAGCTGCTAATACAACCGTTTCTTATAAGAGCAGCAATCCCTCTGTGGCAACGGTAAACAGCTCCGGGAAAATCACAGCAAAAACCAAGGGCAATGTAAAAATCACCGCAACTCTTCCTTCCGGCACTTCGAACAGCGTAACTGTCAAAGTCAAGAGTGCCCCAGCCAAAATCACAGTTACCCCGGCCAAAAAGAAGATTTCCCGAAATCAGAGTTTTCAAATCAAAGCCAAACTTTCATCTGGAAGTGCCAGCAATAAAATTACTTACTCCTCTTCCAAACCTGCAATAGCCAAGGTTTCCTCTACTGGAAAAGTTACTGGAAAGAAAAAGGGGACAGCAACCATTACCGTAAAAACATATAATAAAAAGACTGCCAAAGTCAAAATCACTGTACTATAAAAAAGTTCCCTGATATCTTAGTATGTTTCTAAGATATTAGGGAACTTTTATTTGTTTGAAAACTCCGGCAAAGAGGCAAAAAATTCCGGGCACATATCTAATAAAGTATTTTCCCGTTTTTCCTGACGGAACAAATCCAAAACCGGTCTCATAACACGTTCAAATTCTTCCTTATTTTTCGAGAGACGTAATATTTCTGCCGTATTAACAGCATCCGCTAAAGCCGTATGCGCTGCTCCGGTAAATTCATAATCCGCAGAAGCAACCGCCTGCTTCAGCTTTATTTTCTTCTCAATTCCCAAAAGCCGACTGTACTCCTCTTGAAAATCATTCCAGTTTCTTTCCATTTTCTGGATGATTTTTCCTTTATATTCTTTAAACACCGCTTCCATCTGAAACTGCCGTAAATCAGACATACTCCATGAATAATACTGTGTCTTTGCTTTTCCAATCCATACTGTAAAATCGTCCATCGCCTCTGCAAATCCCGGCGCTCCTACCAGCTTTTTATCTGTAATGCCTGTCAGCTCAATGATTCTCTCATCCATACTTCCAAATTCAGGCAGCACATAGGTCTGATAGGTATCTAATACTTCAAACTGTTCATTCATTTTAACAGCGCCTATCTCTATCAGCTCACTGGACAGCTTATTCTCACCATGGTATTGCCTTTCTATTTTATTCATCTCTAAATCAATTACAATATGATTCACACAAACACTTCCCTCCACCAACTCGTGACTTTGTCATTACTATTCACACATTCTATCACAAAACTGCTTTCTTTGCACACTTTTATATCTTTCGCTACATTGTTAAATTTAATCACGAAATCACGCAAAAAGCCTTATTATCTACGACAAACTGGATAAGAAATGTATGAAGCGTCAGCGAAATCAGTTAAAAAATTGACGAAATCATCCAAAAATGTTAAAATAGTACAGTAGCCGTTTTATTATCAGAAAGGCATAGGTGAAATATGAGTCATTCAGATATTAATAAAGTAAAATCATCCGTAAATAAAAATATCGGCAGCAAAGTCAAAATCCGCGCAAACCGTGGCAGGCACAAAATTGATGTTGCTGAAGGTATCATCTGTGAGACTTATCCAAGTATCTTTCTCGTTGAAGTCATTAATGAAATCGATGATACTACCCAAAAAATTTCTTTTAGTTATACTGATGTACTAACAAAAGATGTTCAGATGCAGTTAATCTAGTACACTCCGCAGGGCAACCACCAAAATACAAAGAACTTACGTTTCTTCCAAATTTTTGTTTAAACCGTTGCCTATGCGAGAATAAAGGCGTCAGATACAGCCTTATCTGACGCCTTTTAAAATTTCATTGTAACTGTTGTTCCTAGTCCTTTCTTACTGCTAATCTTTAACTTTCCACCAAGTGTCTTCACATTATGGTTAATGACATCCATTCCAACACCTCTTCCGGAATACTCATTTGCCTCATCCCTGGTGGTCATGCCACTAATCAGCAACAGATTATAAATCTCCTTCTCCGAGTATAGCTCTGGCGCTTTTTTCAGGAGTTTTTTCTTCTCTGCTGATTCTAAAACCTTCTTTGTATCTATTCCGGCACCATCATCCTTTACCGCTATTTTCAAATGGCCATTTTCTGTGCTGAAGCGAAGCTTTATCAATCCCATAGGTGATTTTCCCATACGCTCCCGTTCTTCCATATCCTCAATTCCATGGTCAACTGCATTACGGATGATATGAATCAATGCTCCAGATATTGCCTCTCTTTTTTCGCTGTCAACAAGAGTGTTCTCTCCTTTTACCACAAGTTTTACCGGCTTCTGAAGCTTTTCAGACATCTCATCTACCACTATTTCCATCTTTCTGGCAACCGGAACAAAATCCGTATTCACTAACTCCTTCTTTACCTCTGCCAAATCTGCCATCATCCGCTTCAAACGTTCAAACTGTTCTTTGGAAATACTTCCTTTATCATCATTTCCAAAAGAATACTCTATGTTATCAATCAGTCTGGTTAAATCCCTTGCCGAACGGCATATCAGTTCTCTGTTTTCACTGGACAGCATATACTTCTTCCTGTTCTTCGTATCAGCAGGATTTTCTTCTGCCAGCTTCTTCGCAACAACCTCAGCCGCCTGCATCGTATCAGTACTATTACTCTTCTGGGATTCCTGCTTTAAAGCAGGCATCTCTTCATCACTGGCACTGGCGATATAAAAAACTTGCCTTCTTGGTTTAGAAATCGCCTTATGGTACTCTTCCTTCTCATCCTCTGCCATTTTTTCCGTAACAGCTGCCACAAAATCCTTAATTTCCGCTTCCAGTTCATTGACAGGATCATTTGGCATACTTCCATTCGCTAACTTATCTGTTTCCTGCTCAAAAAAGTCCAAATATGCATTAATAATCTTCTCAAAACGCTCTACATCTGTAACCTTTTTTCCTTCCCCACGAAAACAATATAAAAGACTTTCTAAGACACTGCTTAATTCTGCTAATGCTTCATAAAGCATCATAGCAGAATCCGCTTTTAAGGTATGCACACCACGAAAAATCTCCTGTACTGCCTCCTGATTATTCCAACCATCTTCATGCCCCATTTGCAGGCCCTTTCGTATTTCACGCAGTATACCACTGCACTCATCATAAAACATTTCTGTCATGGAATCCACAACAGCACCTCCTTTTCGATGTTAACCTTAAGCTATGTTAGCGGACACAGAGCGAACAGTATCTCAGCTATACCAAATCAGCCATGAATCGTAACATTATTTTCACACTTTAACTGCTTTTGTACTTTTTCAAAGATTTCCATGATAGATGGGTCAAACTGTTGGCCAGTCTCCTGACGCATAATCTCAAGACTCTCTTCCATGCTGTAGGCAGGACGGTAACAACGATTTCTATTTAAAACATCATAGCAATCCACAACCTTTACTATCCTTGCTGCCAACGGTATCTCCTCTCCAGACAGCCCATATGGATATCCACTTCCATCCCAATTTTCATGATGATAACGTGCAATATCAATAGCCATTTTCATAAAATCATTTTTAGAACCCTGCTTATATATTTCTTCCAGATGCTTTGCCCCTATTTCGGCATGGTCTTTTAGTTCTTCCCATTCTTCCTTCGTTAAATCTCCTTCCTTAAAACGAACAGTATCACTGATAGCAATAAATCCTATATCATGAAGCTGTGCTGCCAGTTCAATCTCATCAACAAAAGATGCTGTTATCTGCTTATCAAACTTTGGTGAAAATTGCAGGCTCATAGATAACAGACGACTGTTCGTTCCCAGCATCTGAATATGGCTGCCTGGCTCATCTCCTTTTGCCTCTACTAAATTTGCCAAAGCACGAAGAATGTTTTTCTGCTCTTCTGCAACCATACGCATCTGGTCATTTACCATTTTGTACAAACGACGGTTATAATTCTCCAATTCCTGTTGCATCTGATATATCTTTAAATGTGTCGCAAGACGTACATTTACCTCTTCCTTCTCAAAAGGCTTTGATATGTAATCCACTGCCCCAAGGCGAAATCCCTTTATCCTGTCTTCCATTGCATCCAGCGCCGAAATAAAAATAACAGGAATATCTCTTGTCTTAACATCACTTTTTAACATGGTGCAATACTCAAAACCTGTAATGTCTGGCATAGAAATATCCAGCAAAATAAGATTTGGCAATTTTTTCTCAACTGCTTCCTGCGCCTTTTTTACACTAATAACCGGATGTGGTATATATCCCAAATCCTTAATCATATCTGATAAAATCATAAGATTGGCAGGCACATCATCTACAATCAATATATTCGCCCGTTCCATTCCTACTGTTTTGCTCATTCCATCACCACCTTAATTTCCGCATCGCACAAAGACCTTTAAAGCGTCTGTTTCCACTCCGTAATTGCCTCATTCAAAACATTATATTCTTTGATTGAAGTTTCGTGATCTCCTTTGCGAAGTGTCATCTGTAACCGAAATGCCTTACGTTTCAGGTTCATTGCATCATCCATTACAAGTTGCTTGAGGTTTTCTGCAAAATTATTTGCTCTCTCCCAGTTTTCCATTTCAATACAGAGCACTAACTTCTCCATATTAGCTTCAATTTCCCTGACATTTTCTTCCGAACCCAGACGGAAAATCTCACCAACATCCTCCTGCTCCTGTTCTGTAGCGGTTCCCATGTTGAAAGAAAATGTTTCAGCAGCCGTTTCCTGCTGTTCTTCCTGCTGCTGTACCTTTTTAAATTTTACAGAAAAAGAGAACGTACTTCCCTTTCCCTTTTCACTTTCCACTTTGATATCTCCGCCCATCATCTGTACCAGGCTCTTGGTAATACTAAGCCCCAACCCTGTACCTCCAAATCTTCTTGTAATGGAAGCATCAACCTGCGAAAAACTTTTGAACAGTTTATCTCTCTCTTCATCGGAAATACCGATTCCCGAATCTATAACCATAAAGAATAACTCTAATTCATTATGTAAATCCATGCTCAGGGTAACGTTAATAATAATCTGTCCTACCGTAGTAAATTTAATTGCATTTGATAAGAGATTATTAAGAACCTGCGTCAAACGAAGCTCATCTCCTATCATCCTTTCCGGAATATCTTCAGAGACATTACATACCAGCTTTAATCCTTTTGATTCTACAACAGGCTGATTTGTCCGAACCAGTGTATCCATCATCTTATAAAAGCTGAACTCCCTTTCCTCAATCGTAAATTTATTTGCTTTCAGTTTTGAGAAATCCAGAATATTATTAATAATCTTAATCATATTCTTACAACAATGGTCAATCAGTTCCACCGTCTCTCTCTGGGATGCTGTCAGTTCTGTGTCCATCAGCGTCTGTGCCAGTCCCATAACACCATTTACCGGGGTACGGAGTTCGTGGGTCACGTTTGCAACCATCTCATCTCTTTCCTTGTTAACAACTTCCATTTTTTCTTCAGCATATGCCAGCTTTTTCTCAGCATCCACCTTCTGCACAATGCTAAATGCACGGCATACACCATATTTCCCTGTCTCCTCCGACAACATAGCCACACGGACTTCTACCGGAAAACAGGTTTGGTTTTTTCGGTATATCGTTGTTTCAAAACGTTGCTCAAACATACCATCTTTAAAAATCAGACGGTCATCATAAACCTTAACGCAGGTGCGGAAAATATCCTGCAGCCAAATCTCTTCATCCGGCTCAAAACCAAGCTGTTCATACGCACTGGCATTACATTCCTGTACCAGTCCAGAATCGGAAAAATAGAATATCATATCCCTGGTTCCTTCAAAAAGGAACTCATAACGTTTCCATTCCTGTATTCCTTCCGTTATATTTTGTGACATAGCATTACCTCTCCTCTGATTACAAACTCAGACCCACAGCCAGACTATGCCTGGGCACCGCAGCACCTTTTGTACTTTTTGCCACTACCACATGGACACGGGTCATTACGTCCAATCTTCTTTTCCTTTACAATCGTACCGGACTTTTTCTGCTCGCGGTACAGC
The DNA here is from genome assembly GCA_947643145.1 of uncultured bacterium. GTDB lineage: Bacteria > Bacillota > Clostridia > Lachnospirales > Lachnospiraceae > Butyribacter. The sequence goes on from CANRVD010000019.1 coordinate 31,383, forward strand.
TCTTTTCTTCTTTCTTCTGGTAAAAGAGTATCCCATGCCGGAAGCTCATAAAGCCATTCTGCCTTAGCTTCCACCATATTATAATATAATTTTTCCAAATCAAAATCCAAAGAGACTACTGTGTCCTCTGTCATCTCCTCAATTGGGTTTGGCTGCTTTAAGCTGTCATTAATTCCATCTAAAAAGCCGACCATATATTTTAATTCCATACCAAACTTCTCAGAAAGTTCTTTTACTGTACCAGTTACAATATTAGAAGGATTAGCCAGTAATTCTTCATAAACCGCCTTCTCTTCCTTAAAATATTTATCCCAAATCGCCTTTCCTGCCGGCGAATTTATATCTACCCCGTATGCGTATTCTCTCCAATCCTGTAATAATCCCATTTCCTTAACCTCTCTTTACTTTTTCTTTGTAAATTCCCATCCTATTTATGGAACATCTCGCATAGAAATGCCTTACAAACAAATTCATATCAATTATATCATCCAACCTGTTAATAGTCAATTTCTGTCCAACAAAGTTTTCCTTAAAATAAAGCTGCAAATATTGGTGCCAGAAAAACCGTAATCAGTCCTGAGACAGCAATACTTAATCCGCTCATAGCCCCTTCTACTTCGCCCATCTCAATCGCTCTTGCTGTTCCTACAGCATGGGCTGAAGAGCCAATCGCAATCCCCTTGGCCACTGCATCGTTTATATGAAAGATTCTACATATAAAATCAGCCATAATATTTCCCAAAACACCGGTAATGATAATAACTGCAACCGTTATTGTAACAATTCCGCCAAGCTCTTCCGAAACTCCAATTCCAATCGCCGTAGTAATCGACTTAGGAAGCAGTGTTACATATTCCTTGTGGCTGAGTTTCAGGATAACCGACATCGCCAGTACACAAACCATACTTGTCAGCGCTCCTGACAAAATACCTGCTAAAACTGCCCAGACATTGCGCTTTAATGCCTCAAAATGCTCGTATAACGGTACTGCAAGGCAGACCGTTGCCGGAGTCAGAAAATAACTTAAATACTTTGCCCCTGCATTATACGTCTCATAATCAATATCCAATACAAGCAATATAATAATTACAAAAAGAATCGCTATTAGAAGCGGATTAAAAAGAGCCGACTTAAATTTTTTCTTTAAAAAGATTCCCAATTCATATCCAAGAAGGCTAAGCACTACCCCAAAAAACAAAGAATCCTGCAATAATTTATCCATTTCCCCTGTGCCTCCTATTTCGCCTTTCCTTTTTTCCTGCAAATCACAAACTGCGTTACCCTTCCCGACACTACCATTACTACGATTGTTGAAACTACTACAATAACAGCAATCTGTAATAAAACAGGACGGAGTACACCCCATGCATTTAAAAGTCCTGCTCCTGCGGGAATAAATAAAAGCGGCATGATTTCAACAAGATATTTTGCTGTTTCTTTTACTGCTTCCAGCTTTAAAAGTCCTGTTTCCAGACATAAAAACATAATAACCAAACCATATATGCTGGCCGGTACCGGAAAAGGAAGAAAACTTTTTAACAATTCACCTGCAAAAGATATGAAAAGGATGATAAATAACTGTCTGATATATTTCATCTAAACACCCTCTTTCTACACGATTGTTACCGGTTACTGCAGGCGACAGCAGCACCCGATTCTTTTTTCACTGCATTTAATGCCGCTTCTATTACTTTATCCATATCATAATAACGATATTCCCCAAGACGCCCACCGAAAATAACATTTTTTTCCTGCTTGGCCGCTTCCCGGTATTTCCGCACTAATTCCTCATTTTTTGCATCATTCACCGGATAATACGGCTCGTCTCCCTTCTTCCATTCACTTGGATATTCCCTGGAAATAACAGTAACCGGCTGTGTGCCAAATTCAAAGTGCTTATGCTCAATAATACGTGTATACGGCACCTCACGTTCTGTATAATTTACAACTGCATTGCCCTGATAATTTTCCATCTCAAACTTTTCATGCGCAAAGCGCACCGAACGGTATTCCAATACGCCAAACTGATAGTCAAAATACTGGTCTAACATTCCCGTATAAACCGTCTTTTCTGCGATATCCGGGTGTTCCTTCCGGTATTCAAAATAGTCCGTATTTAATAAAACCTCAGAACCTTCCAAAAGTTTTTCCACAATCCGCGTATATCCCCCAATCGGGATTCCCTGATAACGGTCATTAAAGTAATTATTATCATATACAAAACGAAGCGGAAGGCGCTTGATAATAAAGGCCGGCAAATCTTTACAATCCCTTCCCCACTGCTTTTCCGTATAACCTTTTACTAACTTTTCATAAACATCCTTCCCCACCAGAGAAAGTGCCTGCTCTTCCAAATTCTTTGGCTCTTTGATATCCAGTTCTGCAATCTGCTCTACAATCCGCTCCTTTGCTTCCTGCGGTGTCTTAATTCCCCACATCTTACTAAAAGTATTCATGTTAAAAGGAAGATTATAAAGTTCATCCTTATAAACTGCAACCGGAGAATTAATGTAATTATTAAACTCTGCAAACTGGTTCATATAATTCCAGATTTCTTTATTTGATGTGTGGAAAATATGTGCCCCGTATTTGTGGACATTGATTCCCTCAACATTTTCACAATAAATATTTCCTGCAATATGCTCTCTCTTGTCAATGACAAGACATTTCTTTCCTCTTTTTGTCATTTCATGTGCAAAAACTGCGCCAAATAAACCTGTCCCAACAATCAGGTAATCATACTTCATAGTCCTTTAACCTCCATGCTCTCTCATTCCTTGTGTTGCTGTTCACTCCGTGACCAGTAACAGCAGTACTTTCAGTACTGTAACAATATTGTCCTTAAAAGTCAACTTACACTTGCAATATACCCCCACAGGGTATATAATACCTACTGTTCACACCTATATTGCATGAAACAGCTTTTCTTAAGAGATACTAAGATAAGCGCAATGGCGTAGCAAGCGCTGCGAAATGAAACTCAGCCATAAACTTGAAATGCACGAAAACAACGCAGAAATGAGGTAAATATGTCCACAGATGCAAACTGCTGCCACCGCACAAAAGAACGTACTGCCAAAGAATATAAGGATTTAATGAACCGCTTAAACCGCATTGAGGGCCAGGTTCGAGGCGTTAAGCGGATGCTGGATGAAAATGCTTACTGTCCCGATATTCTGATACAGGTATCGGCAATCCACGCCGCCCTAAACAGCTTTAACCGCGTTTTGCTTGACAGCCACATCCGTACTTGTCTTGTAGAGGATATACAATCCGGCAAGCCGGAGGCTATCGAAGAATTTGTTACAATGCTGCAAAAAATAATGAAATAATTCATTTTGAAAGGATGATACCATGGAACAATATAATGTTACCGGAATGAGCTGCGCAGCCTGCAGCGCACGTGTTGAGAAGGCTGTCTCCAAACTGGACGGCGTAACCTCCTGTTCTGTCAGTCTGCTTACCAATTCAATGGGAATAGAAGGCAACGCTTCCCCTTCTGCTATTATAAAAGCGGTAGAAGAAGCCGGATACGGCGCTTCCCTGAAGGAATCTGCACAAAACAGTTCTTCCAAAACCGCAGTACCTCAGGATGATTTTTTAAAGGACAGGGAAACACCACTTCTAAAAAAGCGTCTGATTGCTTCTCTCTGTTTCCTGCTTCCCATGATGTACCTTTCCATGGGGCACATGATGTGGAACTGGCCGCTGCCTTCTATCCTTGCCGATAACCATATCGCTATGGGAATGGTCCAGCTTCTTTTTACAACCGCCATAATGGTAATAAATCAGAAATTTTTTATCAGTGGTTTTAAAGGACTTTGGCATCTCGCCCCTAATATGGATGCACTTGTGGCATTAGGCGCCGGAGCCTCCTATATTTACAGCACTTATGCACTATTTGCCATGACAGATGCCCAGATGCGAGGAAATGCAGAGCTGATCATGAAGCTTATGCATGAATTCTATTTTGAGTCAGCAGCAATGATACTGACGCTGATTACCGTTGGAAAAATGTTAGAAGCACATTCCAAAGGAAAAACGACAGACGCCTTAAAAAACCTTATTAAGCTTGCGCCAAAAACCGCTATGGTTGAGCGGAATGGCACCGAAACAGAACTACCAATTGAACAGGTAAATATTGGAGATATTTTCATTGTACGCCCGGGAGAAAATATTCCAGTTGATGGCGTCGTAGTAGAAGGAAGCAGTGCAATCAACGAATCTGCCCTCACAGGCGAAAGCATTCCGGTTGACAAAACCAAAGGCGATACCGTATCTGCCGCTACGCTTAACCAGTCTGGTTTCCTCCGCTGCAAAGCTACAAGAGTTGGGGAAGACACTACATTGTCCCAGATTATACAGATGGTAAGTGATGCCGCTGCAACCAAAGCTCCGATTGCCAAAATTGCCGATAAGGTATCTGGCGTATTTGTTCCGGTCGTGATTGCCATTGCTGCTGTCACAATTGTGATTTGGCTTCTCTGCGGCCAAACAATAGGCTTTTCGCTCGCCAGAGGAATCTCTGTCCTGGTAATTAGCTGTCCCTGTGCGCTCGGACTGGCAACTCCGGTTGCCATCATGGTCGGCAACGGGCTGGGTGCCAGAAATGGTATAATGTTTAAAACGGCTGTCTCCATGGAAGAAACGGGTAAAGTACAAATCGTTGCACTGGATAAAACAGGAACCATTACAAGCGGTCAGCCAAAAGTAACGGATATCCTGCCCGTAAAGGGAATATCCGAAACAGAACTCCTTACCCTTGCCTATACTTTGGAGCAAAAGAGCGAACATCCACTGGCACAGGCGATATTGCAGCTTGCGAAAGAGCGAAATCTTACCGCCGCAGGTGAACTTTCAGACTTTCAGGCAAAACCAGGTAACGGACTGTCTGGTATGCTTTCCGGAGACTGTCTTTCCGGCGGAAATCCCGCCTTTATCAGTCAGACAGCAGATATTCCAAACGCTTTGCAGGAAGAAGCAGCCAGACTTGCAGGAACAGGCAAAACACCACTTTTCTTTAGCAAAAATAAACAGCTTATCGGCATCATTGCCGTAGCTGATGTAATTAAAGAAGACAGCCCACAGGCAGTTAGCGAACTGCAAAATATGGGAATCCGTGTCGTTATGCTGACCGGAGACAATGAGCGTACGGCAAATGCCATTGGCAGGGATGCCGGAGTAGATGAAGTAATTGCCGGAGTTCTTCCGGATGGCAAAGATAGTGTCATCCGCTCACTTAAGAAACAGGGAAATGTCGCAATGGTAGGCGATGGCATCAATGACGCTCCCGCTCTTACAAGAGCCGACATGGGAATTGCAATCGGAGCTGGTACAGATATCGCTATTGATGCCGCTGATGTTGTATTAATGAAAAGCCGGTTAAGCGATGTTCCGGCGGCAATTCGGCTCAGCCGTGCCACCTTGCGAAATATTCACCAAAACCTGTTTTGGGCTTTCTTCTATAATGTCATTGGAATTCCACTTGCAGCCGGAGTCTGGTATCCACTGCTTGGATGGAAACTAAACCCAATGTTTGGCGCAGCAGCAATGAGCCTTTCCAGCTTTTGCGTTGTTACCAACGCATTACGTCTGAACTGGTTCAATATGCATAAAACACAAAATTTCAGGCATATTTCCATGCCGCAAAAAAAGAAAAAGGAGGACACAACGTTGGAGAAAACATTAAAAATCGAGGGAATGATGTGCGGGCACTGCGAGGCCAGAGTCAAAAAATGTTTAGAAGCGCTTGCAGAAGTTGACAACGCAGAAGTAAGCCACGAGGCAGGTACTGCCATCGTAGCTTTAAATGCAGAAATTTCTGATGATGTTTTGAAAAAGACCGTCGAAGACCAGGATTATAAGGTGTTAGATATCGTTACATCTTAAAAACTTTCCTGTAAGTTAATAAGGTAAAAAGAGGGCTGTCTATTTTACGATTTGTGAATCATTCAGTGCAACAGCCCTCATTGCTTTTTATTTAAACAATCCAATATAACAGGTTGGTGAACATTAAAAAATACTAATAAAACATATTTTTTCTATAACTTCCTAAATCTGTTTTAAAACTAAAATCATTTTTTTCAATTACTAAACCGTATTCCAGCAATCCAAGAATTCTTTTTATATTTCTTGTTATTTTATTTAAAATTTTCATAACCATCACTTCCCTTTTGTCAAAAAATATGTTACTACTCCACACATTATATTAATAAATACTGTAAAAACTATATTAAATATAAATTTTTTTCTATCCCCCCGCTCCTTCTTTCTGTATAATTCTTGTTGTCTTTTATCTCCTTTCGTGATATCAAAAACATGTTCATCTCCATAATTCGTTAATAATTTAAACATCAAGTTAGCTATTATAAAAGAAATTTTATATATAATAAAACATACTATAAAACAAATTAATATCCAACTAAATAATTCTACTACCTGATTAGAATACATTTCCCCTAACACATTTATATCAAAACTTAAAAATACACTTTTAATAATCTTTGCTGATAAAAGAACAGAAATAAATACCGTTAGATAATTTATGCAATATGCTAACAATCTTCTATATTTTTGCATAGTCAACATAAATTTCCCTTTTTCATAATTGCTATTTTTCAACCCCTTAACCCATTCAGAAACAATATTTAAAACCTCGTTACCTATTGTAACATCAACAAAATCCATCTTAGCAACAATTGGACAAACATTCTGCTCTATTTCATCAATTTGTTCCAATTTACCAGATATCATTAATGCAAACATTTCCTCTGGTTTAATACCATTTGAAATTTTCACTGTTAATGTATGTTTTTCCGGAACTTTGTATTTAGGTAAGACTACATTAAACTCCCATACCAGTACCATTCCCGTTATAATCACCGTTTCACTCCAATTGTGTTCTGCAAATGTTTCCCAGTTAGGAAAGTCTATTTTTTCCCTATCTTTCAATGAAACCAAAGCATTCATAGAAAAACCGGCATCTTCAAATTGTGTCTTGAATTTTTGAAATATTCGATTATTCAAATCAACAATATCTTCTATACATACAATAATGTTTTTAGGATATGCCTTGGAACGACAATCAGGTTTTGCAGTCATAGCATTGTACACTGCCTTAAAATTTTTTAAAAATCTTTCTTGGTCAGATATCTCCATCAATTCACTTTTCCTTTCAGACAATCCTTTCCCTCCTTATGTACCTCAATATAATTTTATATATTTAAAAATCTAGTTATCTCCATTACGCACAATATTCAATATATCAATTAGATTACGAACTTTTTATTTATTATATACCAAAATCAAGATTTTGAGAACCCTAAAAAAATTAATAACATATAAATCCGCATCATCCATCTTGATAATGTTTTATTGTTTCCCGCGGCTCATTTCTCTGTTAGGAAACTTGTCTGGCTGACCTATTATCATGTCGAAGCTTCTACAATATTTCTTACCCAGATTCCTTTTTTCAGTAAAATAAATCCAACCATTGATTTAATAATATCTAAACAGCAGTAAAGTGCATAAATCACTACAATTCCAAGGGATGTGAAATGGACGATTCCAAACGCAAACGGAATGGCAATACACCAGGAATACGCACTGTCAAACAAAAAGGTAATCCAGGTTCTGCCGCCGGAACGAATGGTAAAATACGTTGCATGTAAAAATGCCTGTAATGGCATTACGATTGCATTAATCCGAATCAAAGTCTCTGCCAGTCCACGTATCTCATCGGATGTATTATATAATTTGGGAAACAGTCCAGCAGCGGTAAACAAAATCACACTGGTAATTACTGTCAAAAATACAGAAAAGGAAATAACCTTTGCCGCTGTATCCTTTGCTTCTTCAAATTCATTTGCCCCCAAATGCTGTCCAACCAAAATAGAAACACAGCTTCCCATAGCAATAAATACTACATTAAATAAATTAGCAATTGTACTGGTAATATTCATCGCCGCGACGACAGACAGTCCACGGACAGAAAAGCATTGGTTAATCGAAGCCATCGCTGCAGACCACAAAACCTCATTCAGCAATAGCGGTGTTCCTTTTATCATAATCTGCTTTGCCAGAGAAGCAGGCACCCGCAGGGTACGATATGCTCCAATAATAAACAAATTCCTTTTGGCGTGAAAATGCGTCCAGCCCACTACAATACAGCATTCCACAATTCTGGAAATCACAGTTGCGATTGCCGCTCCGGCAACCCCCATCTTTGGCGCCCCGAAATTTCCAAAAATAAGCACATAATTCAATATCAGATTTACAAACACCGCTGCTACACCCGCTGCCATTGGAACAACGGTTTCTCCTGTTTCCCTCAGGGTGCTGGCATATACCTGCACTAAAATAAATGGAATAATTTCCAACAAAATTACCATTAAATAATCCATTCCATACTCAAAGGTAGCCTGTGAATCAGCTCCACTTGAAGAAGTTAGAAAAAGTTGTATTAAATTCTGCCCAAATGCAAGTAAGACAATAAAAGTGACGATTGCCACGATAATTCCGATAATCAGCTTAAAACGGAAAGTATCACGTACTCCTTTATTATCCTTGCAACCATAAAACTGTGCCCCGAAGATTCCTGCCCCTGACAGCCCTCCAAACACACATAAATTAAATACAAATACAAACTGGTTCACAATTGCAACTCCAGACATCTGCTCTGTTCCAAGCTGGCCTACCATAATATTATCTAAAAATCCCACAAAATTTGTGATGGCATTCTGTATTATAATCGGGATTGCTAGCCATAATAACTTCTTATAGAACCTTGCGTCCCCTATAAATCTGCTCATAATATTTCCTCCATTTCAATGTGTCAGTACACTAGTACAACGAAAAACATTGGGTATAAAAGCGTGTGCTAACTATCATATCATATTAATTCAGAAATGCAATAGCATTTTGAATGTTATTAGTGTTACTGGTCATGGAGTAAAAAGTAACATTAGTTACTATTAATGATATGTAATATTGACACAAGATTGACATAATTGCCCGTCAATGATAAAATCAAATCGGTATTAATAAGAATATTATGGGGTATTTCGTTGTATGCACGAGAATAAATTCTCAAAAGCAGAAGAAGGAGGTTGGAATGAATAGCAAAAACAAAGAATTTTTCTTTGGCGGAGAAGAAGATGAAGTAGCGGTAATCACTTTAACCGAAGCAGATGGGACTTCACTTGCTGTTGAAATAATGGCAAATCTTGAAATCGAAGAATTCGACAAGGAATATATTGCTGCCCTTCCAGCAGAAGCGACCGCCAAACATCCTGCCAACAATTTAATTATTTTAGTTTATTCGGAGGATGCGGAAGGAAATCCACAATTTAGTGGTATCACAGATCCCCAGGAACTAAAGGAGGTTTCTGATATCTTTATGGAATATTTCAGCTCATAAGCTTTGTCGTTTCTATAATCAATTATTATGGATAATAGCATATGCATTTCCAATATTTGATATGTATGTGCTGTTACTATACAGTCATCCCACCGCGAATAGTGGGATGACTGTATAGTAACAGCACACAGCAAACTGACTGCAAGTTCCTCGCATTCTTGCATTTGGCTCGCTGTGTTCGCGAAAATCAGGTTGAGATACAGAAAAAAGGGAGTGTGCTGGCATTCCCTTTTTTCTGTATCTCAAATTGCAGCTTTGCCAGCAAACCTATTGTCATGAATAATGAGTTACAGACTTTGCCAGTAGTTTATTGTCATAAATTAAAAAACCGGTAGGAATTCATGGTTATGAACTCTTACCGATTTCTTAGTTTATCTCTTTAATGAGGAAAAGTCTGACATACAATCCATAGTTGGACTGGATGCCAGAGTTGCAACGGCATACTGGATAATCTCCATATCTATATATTACACCTTTTTGACACTTTTTTGAAGCCCTAAATCACAATTTTGACACTTTTTTTGCAAACTTTTGTCAAAGCCTCTTTTTTACTTGCTTTTCAAATACCTTTCTTCTTTTTATCTTATATTGAATGTTTCGATTCAATATCTGCATATTAAAACGCAAAACCCCACAGAAAACTATGGGATTTTGCGCTTATATACCTTGCCGGCGGCCCTATCTGGCCAATCCGATATTATAAATGACAAGTTATTATACTATACACCCTTTACTTTTCCCTTGAACCCTGCATTCTTTAAAGCCTTCTCATATTTCGTGACTTTATTCTTTGGAACCTTAACTACTGCGGCCTTTGGCACGCCTTTGAAAGCATTCTTATCAATCTTTGTAATATTTGTTGATTTGATGGTAATCGTCTTTAGCTTATTACAGCCATTAAATGCATTTTTACCAATGGTCTTAATGTTACTTCCAATCGTAATCTTCTTAAGATTCTTGTCATTCTTAAATGCATTATCTGCAATACTGACAACCTTATATGTTACACTCTTTCCATTTACAGTTATCTTAACCGTAGCAGGAACTGTTATTGTAATCTTCTTCGTATTTTTGACTTTGACATATTTTACCGACTTAGCTGATGCACTTGCTACCTCGTAAGCATTGCCTGACTTTGTAATCTTGTCACCCTTCTTAAGGGAAGGAGCTTTTATCGGCTCTGCACTTGGCGTTACTGCCGGAGCATCTGTTGGTTCCGTACTTGGTGCCACTGTTGGCTCTGTCGGAGCATCTGTCGGTTCTGTGCTTGGTTCTGTCGTTGGTTCAGCAGATGGCGCTGCCGTTGGATTAGGTGTTGTTTTTGATGGCTCAACGATAGGCACTGCTTCCATCTCTGAATCAGAAGGTGTGAACATTCCCTCTGTATCCTTTGCTGTCAACTTAAATGCATAATCGCTTGCACTATCCCAGGAATAAGTAATCGCCTGTATGCGTACACAATCTCCTGCCTTGATTCCAAGACCGTCAAGCGTGCAGCTTTGTGTTGAACCTGCTGAATACGATTCATCTGTACCTTTTACCGTATAAGTATATGCTGTTGAATTAATAATCACTATAAAGTCAATAGATGTCCATGGATTAAAGCTTGTATCGGCTGCACATTTTACTTCAAATGCCAGCGAATCACAATCTGCGGTTGCATCAGAGGTTGCTAATACATCTGCCTTTTTGCCACAATACAGTTTTCCCTGCTCTAAGTCCACATCGGATCCTTCATCCCCCAGAGTAATCCCTACTTTGAATACCCAACTGCTGGTGTGATCCTCCCATGCATCTGTATAAGCTTCTACCTTATACGTATCACCCTTTTTGATTGCAAACTCATTTTTAATATCATAGGTACTTGTTGCACCCAAATCCCAACTTGTACCTGCCTGAGCATGTGTGATTGCTTTGCCATTTACAGTTACTACCACATTCAGTTTAACATATTCATTAAAACCTACATCACTTGCACACTGTACTGTAACGGCTGCTGTGTTATAATTAGCATCTGCTGTTGTTTCTGGAATAATAGTTGCAAGCTTTTTGGGCTCTTGCCACGCAGAAGTCTGTACTTCACCAATTTTATCTTCTCCCGCTGGTGGTGTGCTAGGTTCGTCACTTGGTGATGTACTTGGCTCGTCACTCGGTGATGTACTTGGTTCGTCACTTGGTGATGTACTTGGCTCGTCACTTGGAGTAGTTTCTGAATCATCACTGCTGGTTGGTATTACAAAGGACACCTTAAATAACCAAGGGTCAGAACCTACAGAATCATATGCATAGGTAACCGCTTCTATTTTAAAGTTCTGTCCCTTTTTGATGCCTAAACCTTCCAGTGAAAAGGTTTTATCTGTTTGGCTATAATCATCCGTTTCTCCTGTTTTATCTATTTTCTTTGTCTCTCCTGCTACGGTTACCTCAAAACTAATAGTTATCCATTGACTAAAATTTACCCACTCCTGTGTAGAACCATCCTCTGCTGGCTCAAGCCTGTCAAGAGCACCTGAATGGCAGCTTAATTTTACTTCCAGTGTATCAATATCTATCTTTGCTGTCTGTTCTTCCAAAACAACTGCTTTTTGACCATAATGAAGCTCTGATACATCACTTACCGTCGTCTCTACTGTTGGTACCGTAATTGACAATTTATATAACCACGGGTCTGAACCTACAGAATCATATGCATAGGTAACCGCTTCTATTTTAAAACTCTGTCCTTTTTTGATTCCTAAGCCTTCCAGTGAAAAGGTTTTATCTGTTTGGCTATAATCATCCGTTTCTCCTGTTT
>CANRVD010000020.1 GCA_947643145.1 uncultured bacterium
ACTCTTCTAACTTCTCTGCAATCATGGAACTGATTTTTCTTTTTCTAAGCAGCACTGCCATTTCTGAATAGGGAACTCCGAAACTGGTATATGGTCTGGTCGTCATCGCCCACTACACATATATTTGCCCCAAAATCCTTTAACATCCGAATCAGTTTCTCCTGCACAGGATTGGTATCCTGATACTCATCAACAGTTAAATATTTTACTTTTCCCCTGATTATTTCAGCAAATTTTCCGTTCGTTTCAAGCTAGTACAACGAATATTAAGTAATTGGCAGTTTGACTTGCCATAATCATAAATTCTGCTCTTTAATTCTTCTGCAGCCCTTTTCGTAAATGTAAATGCTACAATATTCTCTGGTAATATTTCGGGTTTAGAAGCAAGAATATTGACGATTCTTCTTGTGACTACGCCCGTTTTACCTGCACCTGCACAAGCAATAATCTCTAAATCTTCATCAATCGTCTTAACTGCTTCCATTTGAACTTCAGACAAATTCTCTAATAAGTCCATGCTCTCCTCCATAAGTACCTAACTCATTTTATAATTTATACCTTTTTCATTATACTTAAAAAACTAAGTATTTTCAACGACAAAAGCCCAAAACTTGCAAAAGAACCCCCGCAAGCCCAACCCAAGGCCTACGGGAGTTCCCATAGAACATTATTACCACACCTCTATACTATCCTCCGCATCCACCCAAGCCTGCATCTCCCTATCCAGATACAACCTCGCATATTCCAATGGTTCATCAATTGCCAGTGCATTCAAAGCACACTGCGAATTAGGCGTTACCTTCAACCCATGCTCCGCCTTACCACAGTCAATCCGCAGCAAATAGCCATTAAATGTTGTAATATCAATGCTATTGTGATACTTATTGTACCTTGCATATATCAGTTGCATTATCATACGTCCTTTCCCGATTCTTTTCCAATCCTCACTTCTTAATGTACCATCACAAAACCACTGGCATTGTTGCCCCTCTTAAAATCCCCATTTCACATCATCGTTCTAAAGCTCCCTCATTTGGTGTAAAACTGGTGTAAATTCCCCTCCCATGTCCTCACAAACTCCCTAAATTTCAATATTCCCTCACCCCATCTTCCGCTTACAGTTTTGTAAGGTTGGAGACAACCATCTGCTGAACCATTTCCTCCTAAAAGGGCAATGTCCTTTTTATGTGTTTATCATGTTCCCCCCACATCAAAGGTTGTAGACTTTTGCAGGGTTTCCAATTTTAAACATCTTCATTCCATTTCTACTATTTAGGAAGTTTCAGGGTAAATACCGTCACTTCCTGCTCACTCCTCACCTCAATCGTACCACCATGAAGTGTTACGATTTCTTTGGCTATGGCAAGCCCCAGCCCTGCCCCTCCGGTTGCGGCGCTTCTTGAGGAATCCAGTCTGAAAAACTTTTCAAAAATATGTTCCAGCTTCTCTTTTGGTATTGTCCTGCCGTGATTGATAACCTGCATCACAGCAATATCTTCAGTTGTCCACAGCTTAACAGCAACCTCACTGCCTGAATAGCTGTAATTAACTGCATTTCGCAGCAAATTGTCAATTACCCGTTCCCACTTTCCCGTATCACAGGAAACATATACTTCCGGCTCCAAATCTGTTCTGCATGTCAAATCTTTTTCGGCGAGAATCGGCTCAAATTCACTGGCAATCTGTGCTAACATAAGCGACAGATTAATCGTTTCTTTTTCCAATGTCATAACAGTAAGATTAAACCGCGTTATCTCAAAGAAATCGTTAATCAACATTTCCAGATGCTCCGCCTTATCCAGTGCAATCCCTGTATAACGGCTTCTCTGCTCTCTCGATAAATCTGGCTCCTCCGATAACAGCGAAAGATATCCAATCACACTGGTAAGCGGTGTTTTTAAATCATGTGCCAGATAGACAATCAAATCATTCTTTCTCTGTTCTGCCTCTCTTGCCAGATAATCCTTTCGCATCGCCTGTTCCCGCAAGGCATTTAAGCGGTCCTGAATTACTTTAATAGGTGATGAAAGGACTATCGGCCTTTCCATTTCCTGAATCACCTGTTCCGATGCCCATGCAACCTCCTTCAGATAATGAAGCATCTCACCGATACACAGGCTTGCAGAAACCATTCCGCCCAGCAGGCAAAGTATAATCGTGACCAAGACAACATTATCTTGCAGCCAGTGTAACAATACCCAGCCACTATCTGTTTTTTGCCAGACTCTCTGCCGAAGCACCAGATAGCCTAATACCTCTGCCGCAATGAGAACTCCTATATAAAAACCAAGTCCTCCAAGATATTTCATAATAATTCTTTCCTGATAATTTTTTTCATTCAATTGTATACCCTACCCCCCAAACAGTTTTAATATATTTGGGCCTTCTTGCCGGCTCTTTCATTTTCTCCCGCAATCTGGCAATATGCGTCATTACTGTATTATTATTTTCAAGATAACGTTCTCCCCACACCTTCTCAAAAAGCTGCTCGGCCGATACCACCTCCCCCTGATGTTCACACAAATACCAGAGAATCCCAAATTCAATCGGCGTCAATGCCACTTCTGCCCCATTTACGGTACAACGGTGGTTCTCCTTGGAAATGCAAAGCCCCCTGATATTATACTCCTGCTTCTGCTTTGATGCCGCCATTGCATTAACCGTATTATACTGTATATAACGCCGAAGCTGTGTTTTTACCCTTGCAACCAGCTCTAACGGCAAAAAAGGCTTGGTCATATAATCATCTGCTCCCATTGTCAGACCGTTAATCTTATCCTGATTTTCCACCTTAGCCGTAAGCAGAATAATTGGAAAAAAGTATTTTTCACGAATTTTGCGGCACAGCGTAAATCCATCCATATCCGGCAGCATAACATCTAAAATTGCCAAATCAATATGCGACTGTCCTACCATCCGCAGTGCATCCGATGCATTATAGCACTTTAATGGCTGATAGCCATCATTCCGTAAATAAACTTCTATCAATTCCGTAATTTCTTTCTCATCATCCACAATTAAAATATTTTCTCCTGCCATACCATACTCCTTCTGCATCAAGTTTAACAAATATCAGGTTTTTCTATGTTAAACTTAGTATAACCAAAACTTATTGTAAGACTTTTTCAAATAAGATACAATAATTCTTCCAAAACTGTATGAATATTGTAAGAATTAGGGTTACTTTTCACATCTACGCAAAATTCGAAAATTTTTGACTTCAACTACCGGTTTATCCTGCTCAAAAACTATTCGCTTGTGGGCTCTTGTATTTTTCTATAAGATAAATATAAAATAATTAAGGAGGAAACAGTTATGAAAATCAATATAGGACAAAACATACGTTCCCTGCGTTTAAAACGCCATGTAAGCCAGGAAGAACTGGCAGAAACAATAGGCGTTACCATACAAGCGATAAGCAAATGGGAAACAGGAAAAGCAAATCCTGATATAATGCTGCTTCCAAAACTGGCAGAATATTTCGGAATAGCTATTGACAATTTATTTTACACAAATGAAGCAGGCAGCCCAGATTCAGATGATACAAAAAACCTGCTGGAACAAAATTCCCAATGGTGGGAGGGGCTGGAGGAAACAGACATTTTGGAACAAAATTCCTGTTGGTGGGAAGGCGTGGAAGAAAGTGGGCTTGTGACAACTTCCCTTCCTGGTTATGGCTTTTTTACACCTACAGAAGATACGCTTTGCCTTCTTGGTGATATAAGGGGAAAGATTATGCTGGAAATCGCCTGTGGAAGTGGTGGTTCACTTATATGGGCCAGCAGGAAAGGTGCAAAAGAATTATATGGTCTTGATATCTCTGCTACACAGATTAAACGTGCAAAACAGCTGTTAAAGGAAAACGGACAGTATCTCCTTTCAAAATCTTATGTAGAAGAACAGGATATTATCTATTCCAATAATTCTGAAACCACATATCTGCATAACTGGAAAACCTCGTCTTACCTTAACTGCCTTGCAAAGCATGGATTTCTTATCGAACAGGTAGTAGAGGAATCTGCATACCATGAACAAGAGGCTGCTGTTTTTCAGGAAGAAAAGTTTTATTCAGCAGGAAAGGCAAAACTTTTAAATCCTTCAATAATTATTAAAGCACGGAAATTATAAAATAACAGGAATATATGTCATTACGTGCCGAGCTAAGCGAGTACATGCCTTGAATAAAAATGATTCTTCTGCTTTTTAACACCTTAATCCTATACGAAGGGGCTGTCGGGAAATAGGAATTTACAACAAGATATGGTGTTTTATTATCTCACAGATACCAATATCTAGTATGAAAAATTTATTTTCTGACAGCCCCTTCATAAAATATTTTATCTAAATTAATCCATTTTCGGAACCTTGGAAAGAGCCTGCGCAATCTCCTCGTCCGTAGGAATATAATCCCCCATCTCACCGTCATTATACCTCTGATAAGCAACCATATCAAAGTAACCTGTACCAGTCAGACCAAAGACAATATTTTTCTCTTCTCCGGTTTCCTTGCACTTCAGAGCCTCATCTACCGCTACCTTAATCGCATGACTGCTTTCCGGTGCCGGAAGAATTCCCTCTACCTTCGCAAACATCTGCGCAGCCTTAAACACCTCTGTCTGCTCAACACTCCTTGCAGAAATAATTCCCTGATCATACAATTCTGAAACAACAGAACTCATACCATGATAACGAAGTCCACCTGCATGGCTTGCAGAAGGAATAAAGCTGCTGCCAAGTGTATACATCTTCGCCAGCGGACAAACCTTTCCTGTATCACAAAAATCATACACATATTTTCCTCTGGTCAGGCTAGGACAGGAAGCTGGCTCAACAGCAATCATCTCATATTCTGCCTCTCCACGCAGAACCTCACCTGCAAATGGAGAAATCAGTCCACCAAGATTTGAGCCGCCGCCTGCACAGCCAATAATCATATCAGGCTTAATTCCATATTTCTCCAGTGCTGCCTTTGTCTCCAAACCAATAACAGACTGGTGCAGCAATACCTGTGTCAGAACAGAGCCCAGCACATAACGGTAACCCTCCTGACTTCCCGCTGCCTCAACTGCTTCAGAAATCGCACATCCAAGACTTCCTGTCGTTCCCGGAAACTCTTCATTAATTTTACGGCCAACCTCTGTATTCATGGATGGGGAAGGTGTTACCTGCGCACCATATGTGCGCATTACTTCACGCCGGAATGGCTTCTGCTCATAGGAACATTTTACCATATAAACCTGACAGTCCAAATCAAAGTATGAACATGCCATAGACAATGCAGTTCCCCACTGTCCGGCGCCTGTCTCTGTCGTCACACCTTTCAATCCCTGCTTTTTCGCATAATATGCCTGTGCAATGGCAGAATTCAATTTATGGCTTCCAGACGTATTATTTCCTTCAAATTTGTAATAAATATGTGCTGGTGTATCCAGCTTTTTCTCTAAACAGTAGGCACGTACCAATGGCGATGGTCTGTACATTTTATAGAAATCACGAATTTCTGTCGGTATATCAATATAAGCAGTCGTCTCATCCAGCTCCTGCATAGCAAGCTCCCTGCAAAAAATACCGGATAATTCCTCCAGAGTCACCGGCTGTAGTGTCGCCGGATTCAAAATCGGTGCAGGTTTCTTTTTCATATCTGCACGTACATTGTACCATTGCTTTGGCATCTCCCTTTCTTCTAAATAAATCTTATAAGGAATTTCACTCATTACTTTCTCCTTTCAAAACTTGGTAGCAACTTAACTGCTATTCACAACCGTTCTAAACATTAATCATCCTCATATGTGCAGGCGCGACGAGTTTGTTTGATTTCTAAAATCAGCTATGAATAGTAACACAGCTCCTATAATTTTATTGTTTGTGGCATATAATGTCAAGACATATCATCTTTTATCACGGAAATCCATTTTCAAAATTACAATTACTGCTTCAGAAGTGAAATCTCTCAAGATTTTGCATATCCATCTTTCAATATTCTTTAATTTGCAGTCTTTCATAGAGATTCATAATTCTTAATGATTTTCGTATTTATTTTGCTTTTACTTAAATTATTTTTAGGATATGTCAAAATCAAATTGACCTTATACTAGTAAATATAGTATACTATTTACTGGAAAAGAATCTATTTTTTAGTAATTTTATACATTAAAGATTACTTACAAGCAAAGAAGGAGGACATCATATGTTACACATCACATCGCTTGATGACGGTTTAGAACTATTTAAGGCACTGGGATCGGATATCCGTGTTGAAATAATTAAGCTTTTATTAAAAAACAAAGAGATGAGCATGAATGAACTTGCAACCGAGCTTTCCATAACGAACGGTGCCTTGACAAATCACATAAAAAAGCTGGAAAACTGTAATATTATTACGACTTCCAGCGAATCTTCCGGACACGGAAACCAGAAAATGTGTTCCCTTCACTTAAAAAAAATATTAATTGATTTTGAACCATCTGAGGAGACGCAAAACGTATATACCGCAGATTTAAAAATCGGGCATTTTTCTGATTATAAAATATACCCCACTTGTGGTCTTGCCAGTTCTACCGCTTTAATTGGTGAAGTAGATGATACACGGTATTTTTCCCATCCTGACCGATATAATGCAGACATTCTTTGGTTTACAAAAGGTTACGTGGAATATGAAGTCCCAAACTTCATCCCATACTCCCAAAAAATCACCCAGATTATGTTATCTGCGGAATTAAGTTCAGAAGCTCCGGGAATTAATGAAGCCTGGCCTTCTGATATCAGTTTCTACCTTAATAATATATGCATCGGAACCTGGACCTCTCCTGGTGATTTCGGTGATGTCAGAGGTATTTTTACACCAGACTGGTGGTTTCCAAACTGGAACCAGTATGGATTGTTAAAGCTGCTGGTCATTAATAAAGACGGTACTTTCATTGACGGATTAAAAATTTCAGATGTTTCCATCTATGATTTTAATCTGGATTACCGCAGTAAAATCAAATTCCGCATGGCAGTAGACGACAATGCCGAACATGTCGGTGGACTTACTATTTTCGGTAAATCCTTTGGAAATTACAGTCAGGATATCAAAACCAGTATCAGCTATGCTCCAATTTCTGAATCTGTTGTGGAAAGATAATTATATTATAAGAAGCAAAATCAGCTTCTTATAATCAATTAGCGGCACAGAAACAGTGCCTTTTATCACACTGATTTTTTAAGAAGAATTCGGGTATCAAAAGGCACGCTTTCGCTTTCATCCACCTTTTGACACCCGAATCCTAAGATGTAAACTCTCTATTTTTTCACTTTAGGCGGTAAATCCCCAACCCGCTTCGCCCAAAACAGGATTCCCTTTTCCGAAATCCCTGTTATGGCAATCGTTGGCTGGTTTCTCTCCGAATCCCATACAACACTCACATAACCGTTTTCCTTCCATGGACCATATGTAATCGCTACCATATTATCTGCATACTGCCAGGTTCCCTGAATGGAACAACATTCATAATAATCAGCATTCGCTAACTTCATCGGAACAGCCGTCTGTATTCCCTGTGGAAGCGACGGAACCAGATTGATTCTTTCATATAAGCCATACAACTCTTTTTTCTCAATCTTTTGCTCCTTTTCTCCACTATAAGGCTCCGCACTAACTAACGGCCATCCATCTGCAGACCAAAAAATCTTTCGCACCTGCATGTTTGATGGCTCCGGCTGATTCGTGAAATTCTTTTCGCGGATATGACAAACCAAATACCAGCTCCCATCCTTGTCATGAAGGATAGAATTATGCCCCGGAGCCATATATTCTATGCCATCATTCCAACGGTATCCGCAAAATTCCAGCAAACCAATACTGTTATCCGCGTCATTCGTGTCGGTCAGCTCCCGCCCATGAAAATCTATAAACGGCCCTTTGATATTACGGCTCCGCCCTACGCGAACCTGATAATCTGTCTTTAATGAGCCATACGACACAAAGAGATAGTAATACTCTGTATCCGGATTATAAACCATATATGGCCCTTCAACCGCTGTGCTCATCCACTCTGGACGGCAGGCAACGCAAACTCCAATTCCTTCTTCCGCAGCAAATCCGGTCTCTTTATCCAGCAGCAGCAAATAACAGCCGCCCCAAAAAGAGCCATAAAGCATATACATTTTACCCGTTTTGGCATCGGTAATGATATTGGCATCGATCGCATTTACCGGCATTTCATCTGTTGTCTTTAACACACAACCCTTAGGCTTAAATGGCCCCTCCGGGTTCTCTGATACTGCCAGAAAAATACAGGACTGGCGCACTCCCCATGTAGAATTGGAGCAATACAGACGATATTCCTTTCCCACTTTCACAATGTCAGGCGCCCAGATATCTTTGCTGCCTGTCCATTCTGAAGATTCTAATGGCGGCTTATCCACTACCTTCCCTACCATCTCCCAATGGAGCAAATCCTTTGAACGCTGACAGATTGCACCCGTACAATAAATATAATAATATCCTGACACTTCATCATAATAAATTGCCGGGTCATGTGTATGCCACAATCCTAATGACGAATCTAAGCGTGGCGGCTTATTTTTCAGAACCGACTTTGGTGGCTGCTTTGGCGGCTCCTCTGGATATTGTAATTTTGTATTCATTCTCTTATCCTTCCCATTAATCATAGGAAAAAACCGGCCTGCCTTCCTCATCCCATTTCACCTGCATAAGATGTGCATGGCGGTTTGGGTTATATAACGGATCTCCTTCAATCTTGGATTCCGTCCTTGCATGATATACCATAATATCATTGCCGTCCTCATCCTTTGTAAAGGAATTATGCCCCGGTCCATAAATCCCCTTTTCCTCACAAGTCTTTAATACCGGATAACGCTCTTTCTTCCATGAGAGTGGGTCCAGTAAATCACTGCCGCTTATAGCGGTAAGCATACCTACGCAGTATACAGCGCCTGTTTCGCTTGCAGAATACGTTAAGAACAGCTTATCCCCATGCTTAACGACTCCCGGCCCTTCATTTACCCAGAAACCAATGCGCTCCCAGTCATAGTCTGGAGTAGTAAGCAATACCTGAACAGTCTTTAACTTATATGGCGTCTCCATTTCTGCAATATACAGATTGGATACCTGCTTGCCAACGCCAACCTTCTCTGCCCATACAAAGTAATGTTTTCCGGCATCTTCAAATACAGTGGCATCCAGTGAAAATCCTTCGAAG
Organism: uncultured bacterium; assembly: GCA_947643145.1. Lineage (GTDB taxonomy): Bacteria > Bacillota > Clostridia > Lachnospirales > Lachnospiraceae > Butyribacter. The sequence continues at coordinate 9,204 of CANRVD010000020.1, forward strand.
GAAAAATCATCCTCATCAGCTCTCTGCATTTTGCCTTTCTCTTCCCACGCATCTGTCATTGGGTCTGCTCCCTGACACTCCAGAACATAAGGACGAATCTTCCAAACATCCTCTTTTTCACCGCCAGCGAAGTAAATATACCATTTCCCCTGCAGGAAATGAATTTCAGGCGCCCAGATATGCTCACTCATTGGACCGCTTTCATGCTTTGTCCAGATAGTCACTTCTTCTGCATCCTGTAAACCTGCTATATCTTTTGACCTGCGAAGTACAATTTTATCATAAGCCGGAATAGAGGCTGTAAAATAATACCATCCATCATGCAAATATACATATGGATCAGCTCGCTGCAAAATCCAGGGTTCGTTAAATTTTAATTCTTTCGCCATATTGTTGTCTTCCCTTCTTTTCATACTTCTAACGATAGAAATCATGCCGCTTTGCGGCACAAACAATCATCCTTTATTGTCCGTAGTAAGCATTCTCTCCATGCTTTCTAAAGAAATGCTTATCTCTGATACAATCTGGTGCAGGCTGTACCTTAGGGTTAATTACCTCTGTACGGAATGCCATTTTTGCCACTTCCTCCAAAACAACGGCATTATGGACAGCTTCTGCAGCATCCTTCCCCCATGTAAAAGGACCATGATTTGTACAAAGTACACCCGGTGTATACATTGGATTCAAACCTTTTGTTTCAAATGTTTCAATAATAACAAGACCTGTATTTTTCTCATAAGCCTCATCAATTTCTTCTGGTGTCAGGCTTCTTGCACATGGAATCTCACCAAAGAAATAGTCTGCATGAGTTGTTCCATAAAGAGGAATGCTTCTTCCTGCCTGTGCCCAGGAAGTTGCCTCTGGTGAATGTGTATGTACAACTCCGCCCATCTCCGGGTACTTCTTATAAAGTTCAATATGGGTAGCTGTATCAGAAGAAGGCTTATAACGTCCCTCTATCTTATTGCCATTCAAATCCATAACTACCATATCATCCGGTGTCAGTTCATCATAGTCCACGCCGCTTGGCTTAATTACAAAATAACCTGTTTCCCTGTCAATTCCACTGACATTTCCCCATGTATAAGTAATCAGGCCGCGTTTTGGAAGCTCCATATTTGCCTTATAGACATCTTCTTTTAATTTCTCTAACATATTAAATAACCATCCCTTTCCAATATCTGAACTCCTAGAAATTTTCAACTGCAGCATGCTCTGCCGGAAGCGCTCTTACATAGCTTTCCATAAACTTAGTAAAGCCATCTACATCTGCCTGATTAGGCTCTACCGTTCTTCCTGCTTCGCCTGCAAACACCTTATTATTTAAGTAGTCATCCAAAGTCTCACCCTCAGCTTTTGTCTTTGCATAAAGAGCTAACAATGCAATTCCCCATGCACCGCCTTCTCCCGCAGTTTCCATAACTGTTACAGGTGCATTCATAGCAGCCGCCATGATTTTTTGTCCCACGCCCTCAGTTTTGAAGAAACCACCATGACCAAACATCTTGTCTACCTTAACATTTTCCTTCTGTAACAGAATATCCAGACCATATTTTAATGCTCCTACAGCCGTATAAAGCTGCATTCTCATGAAGTTTGCAAAGGTAAAGTTAGCATTAGGGGTACGCATCATCATCGGACGTCCTGCATCAAAACCGGTTACAGGCTCACCAGAGAAGTAGTTATAACCCATCAGGCCGCCACAGTCCGGTTCGCCTTCCAGTGCCTTTTCAAACATTGTATCAAAAAGCCTGTCTCTTTCCAGTTCAATATCAAAACTCTTTGCAAACTGATTAAATACCTCAGCCCATGCATTGATATCGGATGTACAGTTATTACAATGTACCATCGCTACTAACTCACCTGTCGGTGTTGTTACCAAATCAATTTCTTCATGTACATTTTCCAAGTCCTTCTCCAGTACAATCATGGCAAATACAGAAGTACCCGCGGATACATTTCCTGTCTTCTTTGCCACACTGTTTGTTGCAGCCATACCGGTTCCTGCATCTCCCTCAGGAGGGCATACCAAAATACCGGACTCTAGATTGCCGCTGACATCTAAAAGCTTTGCTCCTTCTGCTGTTAAAGAGCCTGCATTATCACCTGCCAGTAATACCTTTGGAAGAATCTCTTCCAACTTCCATTCAAATCCACAAGGAGCAACCAGTGCATTGAATTTCTCTATCATAGCAGCATCATACTGCTTTGTCTCGTTGTTGATTGGAAACATACCGGAAGCATCGCCAACACCCAGTACTTTCTCTCCTGTTAACTGCCAGTGGATATAACCTGCCAGTGTTGTAAAGAATGTTACATCCTTAACATGCTCTTCTTTATTTAGAATTGCCTGATATAAGTGGGCAATACTCCAGCGTTGCGGAATATTATAGTTGAACTCCTCTGTCAGCTTCTTTGCGGCTTCCTCCGTAATCGTATTACGCCATGTACGGAATGGTACCAAAAGCTTATCTTCTTTGTTGAATGCCATATAACCATGCATCATCGCACTAAATCCGATAGAGCCTACCTTTGTCAGTGTTATGCCATATTTTTCCTTTACCTCTGCTGCCATCTCGGCATAACTTGTCTGAAGGCCCTTCCAGATATCATCCAGACTATAAGTCCAGATGTCATCTATATACTGGTTCTCCCAGCGGTATCCACCGGAAGCAATCGGTGTACTGTCCTCTGCTACCAATACTGCCTTGATACGTGTTGAACCAAATTCAATTCCAAGTGCCGTCTTTCCACTTTCAATACATGCTTTAATATCCATTATTTTCCTCCCTTATATATGTTTTTCTACCCGGCGGCATTCTGTCCGCCGGATAGAGTTTTAAGTTTCTTTTTATACATTAACGGTAAAATACTTCTCCTAACATTAAATCACGCTTTAAATCACGGATTTTTGTATCTTTGTCAATATATACCGCTTCAATTCCCATTGCAGCAGCCCAGTCACCCATCTGCTCAGCCGTCAAATCATAGGAAAATGCTGTATGATGCGCCCCGCCTGCCAAAATCCATGCTTCTGCACCGGTATACATATCCGGTTCCGGAGTCCAGAAATTAGTTGCAGTCGGAAGATTTGGCATTGGCTTTTCATTCTTCTTACAGTTTACATCATTAATGATTAAACGGAAACGATTTCCTAAATCAATCAGGGATGTTGCAATTCCATGTCCCTCTTTCGAGGTAAATACAAGTCTTGCCGGGTCTTCCCTGTCACCCATTGACAAAGGCTGGCACTTAATACTAATTGGCCCCTCTGCAATCGAAGGACAGATTTCCAGCATATGCGCCTCCAGAATACCTTCTTTTCCTTTTACAAGATTATAGGTATAGTCCTCTAACATGGAGGTTCCCTTTGCATCCTTCATACCTGCTGTCATAACTTTCATCAGGCGAACCATTGCTGCAACCTTCCAGTCGCCTTCTGCACCAAATCCATAGCCCTTTTCCATCAAACGCTGGATTGCCAGTCCTGGAAGCTGCTTTAATGCACCTAAATCACCAAAGTGTGTAACGATTGCCTGATAATTCTTCTCTTCCAGAAAGCGCTCGAACCCAAGTTCAATCTGTGCCTGCACGGCAACATGCTTTTTAAACTCTTCCGCATCCCTGCCCTCTAATAAGATTTCATATTTGTCGTAGTATTCATCTACCAGCGCATTTGTATCAGCAGCAGATACCGCAGCTACACTTTCTGCAATCTCATTTACAGGATAGGCATCAATTTCCCATCCAAATTTAATCTGTGCTTCAACCTTATCACCTTCCGTAACTGCTACATTACGCATATTGTCTGCCACGCGCATAACACGGATATGGCTGCTTTCCATAATGCCAACTGCTGTCCGCATCCAGGAAGCAATCTTTCCCTGTACAACAGAGTCTGTCCAATGACCAACCACTACCTTACGCTCAATACGCATACGGCTTACAATATGGCCATATTCCCTGTCACCATGTGCTGCCTGGTTCTCATTCATAAAATCCATATCAATCGTATCGTATGGAATCTCTTCGTTGAACTGGGTATGCAAATGCATTAACGGCTTTCTGTACTCCTGAAGTCCTAATATCCATGACTTTGCCGGTGAAAACGTATGCATCCATGTAATAACACCTGCACAGGTATCGTCTGCATTTGCTTCATTAAAAGTCTTACGAATCAACTCATTTGTAATCAATGTCGGCTTCCAAACCACCTCATACGGCAGTACTCCCGACTGGTTCAACGCATCCACGATAGTACGAGAATGCTCTGCTACATGTGCCAGGCACTCATCCCCATATAAATCCTGTGAACCGGTACAGAACCAAAATTTGTAGTCCTTTGATAGTAACATATTTATCCTCCTTCTCTTTTACTTTAAAAGTAAAAACCTGCTATTATTTTACAACGGATGTAGGTATCTTTACAAGCTGTTTTTCACCGTTTCTTAAATTATTTTAGAAAATAAAGTTACAATAATAGTAACAGCTGACCACTCTCTACTCTTCTTCCAGTGCAGAATATACAATATTCCGAATGACACGTACATCCCGGTGTCCATTCCCACCGCACTTCTGAATTACATAAATAATAGCCAAATCCTCCTCAGCATCCATACACACATAGCTGCCAAGCCAGCCATCCCAGCCATACTCTCCCACGGAGCCTAACTGCCCTGACTTTCCTATATCTATCATTACACGCATCAGGTTTCCATACCCATATCCCTCTAGCTGCTCCCAGTCATAGGTCGCAAGCTGCTTCTCATTCAAATGGTTCTCAGTCATACATTCTACTGTCTTACGTCCCAAAATCCGCACACCATTATAGGTTCCTTTTCCAAGCATCATCAGGACAAATTTTTTATAATCATCTATAGTCGACACAAGCCCCGCTCCACCGGATTCAAAGGCAGGCTTTTTTAAATGCATATAAGAAAGTCCAAGATGCTGCCATGTACATGGCTCTAAGGTCTGTGTTTCCGGCATATACTGATAATTCTGGCAAAAACGTCCCTGCTTTTCCTTTGGAACATAGAACCCTGTATCCTTCATCCCCAATGGTTTAAAAATCGTTTCTTCTAAATATTCCCCAAAGGTCTTTCCTGTAATCACCTCAATGACAGCACCCAGTACATCTGCACAGAAACTGTAGCACCAGCCATCTCCTGGCTGAAATGCCAACGGCTGCTGTCCAATCAGATTTGCTAAATCATAAGTAGAAGTCGGTGTATCCTCTTCATAAATCTTACGGTAATATTCATCAATCATATCCTGCATTTCCTTCCCGGCAGGAAATGATGCATCAGGATAGGTTACTCCCGCTGTCATATCTAAAAGATGTTTTATTGTAACTTCCCGCTCTACAGGAACCAGCCCCTTCGATGTCAGGACTTTCTGCTCCCCAAATCCGGGAATATATATACTTACCGCATCTTTCAGGCAAAGCAGTCCCTTTTCGATTAAAGTCATAACTGCTACTGCCGTAACCGGTTTTGTCATGGAATAACAGCGAAAAATGCTATCCGGCGTCATTGGAATCTTTCTTTCTTTATCTGCCTCTCCATATTCTTTACGGTAAACCTCTTCTCCTTTATGAAGTACACAAATAGCTGCTCCCACCAAACAATCCGGGTCTTCACAATTTCCCAATAAATTTGCTTCAATTGCATTGTCTAACCGTTTTAAAATTTCCTGATTCATTTTATATCTCCATTCTGCACTGCTTTTCCAATATATTCATTCAAAGTTACTTTATAAAAAATGTAAATTAGGGAAATACTATCCTATATCTTTTACAACACTTTCCTCTCCTATGTTACCACATAAGGCGTGGAAATGAAATAATTATTATCCCAATAGAGGAGGTAACTTATATGTCCAATATACAGGCGTATATAATTATGTTTTTTACCGGAGGCTTTCTATATTGTGCAATCGAAATCCTCGCCAGAGGTTATTCTCACATAAGTATGCTGCTTGCTGGCGGAACCTGCTTCCTGCTTGTAGGTATTGTGGAAAACCTGCTCGGAAGCTCTTCCTCTCTCCTGAGCCAGATGCTTGTTTGCGGAATTATGATTACTACAATCGAACTACTCTTTGGAATTGTTGTAAATCGGCAGATGCATCTGAATGTCTGGGATTATTCAGGACAGCAATATAACTTTCAGGGGCAGATATGCCTTCTTTACTCAAACCTGTGGTTTCTGCTCTCCTGTCCCCTGATACTGATTCATGATTATATGGAATTTATCCTGTTAAGCGTTCCGCTCCCACATTACCGTATCTTCTAAGAAAGCACCGGCTGTCGCTTCTCCAAACCGACAGCCGGTGCTTTCATTTTCCCTTTTTGTATTCAATTTTAACAAATATTTATGCAACCGCTAACCAGTTCAAATCTTTTGATAACTGTTCTCTCTCTGTACGGTCACCGTTACAAGTTACCCACATCGAGTTTCTTAAGTCAATCGTCATAATGCCAAGAAGAGACTTTGCATCAACACAATAACTTCCGCAGTATAAATCCACATCGGAATCATACCTTGAAACCAGATGTACAAACTTATTTACATCAGCTACATCATTGAATTTAATTTGGATTTTTTCCATATATGCTCACTCCTTATCTTCTTTTTCGCATATTATTATCCAATAACATTATATTTCCCCAACAAGTGTCGTTGATATTACCACATTTTCCCTATGCATTTTATACACTTTCTCATGCATATTATACGTTTTCTATCAAAAAACGTTACTTTTTATCCATTTTGCCTTTTCGAAACATCTTTCGGTATTTCGCAGGAGTAACACCATATTTCCGCTGAAAATAGTCACTAAACCGGCTCTGTGAACTAAATGCAAAAAAAGAACTGATTTCCTGCAGCGAAAAATCTGAATATTTCAGCAATTGCTTACTGCTCGTAAGCTTTTCATCAATAATATACTGTTTTAACGTAACCCCCATACACTGGCCAAACTGCTCTGATAAATAATTAGGAGTCACTCCTACTTCCTCTGCAATATCCTTTACACGTATCATCTCGTGAATATGACAAAATACATAATCCCTGACCTGGTCAATCAGAGGGTTGCTATATTCCGGTTTATTTAAGTTATAAACTGCTGTGGCAAATTCAAACTCTGCTGCCCTGGCCGCTGTTTCAATCTTTACCGGCTCACTTAAATTTTCCTCTATATGCAGAATAAAGGTATCTGCCATGGTGAAGGCCAGTTCAGGATTTAACCCGCCTTTAATTGCGCTTCTTGATGCCAGGGTAAGCTTACTGATTGCAAGGTTTTTATACTGCCGCACCTCATCATTGGCCAAAACACCGTCTGTCCCACTGTATACCTTGTCAATGCACCGCTGAAGCGCTGGCACATCCCCACGCTGTATACTGTCAAGCTCCTGTAATTCCTGCTCATAGGGCTTATGATATCTTCCTTCCTCCTGAAAATCAAAAAGTTCCTTTGTCACCTGCTGCTTTAATGAAAATCCTATCTCAACATTTTCAGCTAAGAGAGTCCCTACCCCTATTTCATTCCCTGATACCAGTTTCCAAAGAATCGCAACAACCGCTCCAAATTCATTCTTTTCACAATAAGGATACTGATAGGCTGTTTCATCTGCAAAATCATATATTCTCAGCTTTCCGAGCCCAATCAGTTCTCCTTCTGTGCCTGACTGCATCACACAAAATGCAATACCATTTTCCTCCACATGAATATAAGGAATGGAAGGCTTCCATTCTATCTTTTGAAAATCTTCTGGCTCAATCAGCTTTCTTTCTGTTATATCTTCAAACGCATGAAGCACTTTTCCTTTCTCATCATATACACAAATTGCAGCATGAAGTAACGGCAGCATTTGTGCCAATATAAATTTATCAATCATTTCTTCTCCTAAATTCCTGTTGAAATATAACCATCTTATCTAAAAAGGGGAATGCGTTGCATTCCCCTGCCAAAAAAGTAGAAGTTCTATATGTCTTAGATTATGCCAATGCTGCCGTAATAATCGCCATAGAATATACCTCAGATGCATTACATCCTCTGGATAAATCATTAACCGGAGCATTCAAGCCAAGAAGAATTGGTCCATATGCCTCAAAATTACCCATACGCTGTGCAATCTTATATCCGATATTTCCCGCACTGATATCTGGGAAAATAAAGGTATTGGCATGACCTGCTATCTTTGATTCCGGGCATTTTGTTCTGGCAACGCGCGGAGATACTGCTGCATCAAACTGCAGTTCTCCATCAACCGGAAGGTCTGGATACTTCGCCTTAGTCTTTGCAGCTGCATTACGCATCTTATCAACTGCCTCCCCGGCTCCTGAACCATAGGTAGAGTAGCTTAAGAAAGCAACCTGAGGGTCTACGCCAAATATCTTTGCACACTTAGCTGCCTCTCCGGCAATCTCCACCAATTCATCCTCGGTAGGATTGATATTAATCGCGCAATCACTCATTGCCAGCACTTCATTTTCACCAGTCGCACTAGGACGAACAAGAATAAAGCAGGATGATACAATATTATTCTCTGGTTTTGTCTTAATCAGCTGCAAAGCAGGACGAACCGTATCCGCCGTAGAATACGTTGCACCGCCAAGCAAAGCATCCGCATCCCCCATCTTAATTAACATTGTTCCAAAATAATTTGCCTGCAGCAGAATCTCCTTCGCCTGCTCTGGTGTAACCCCTTTCTTCTTACGGAGTTCACAATACATCTCCACCATCTCATCCATTCTTTCGTACTTTGCCGGGTCAATGATTTCCGCACCCCGGATATTAAAACCGCTCTCTTCTGCCGCCTCTGCAATCTTTTCCTCACTGCCGACCAAAATTGGATGCAAAAAGTAGCTCGCCAGCAGACGGGAAGCAGCCTCCAAAATTCTTGGATCTTCACCCTCTGTAAATACTATCTTCTTGGGATTTTTCTTTAAGATACCGATTAATTGACCAAAACCAAACAAAATATCATCTCCATTCTTTATATTTTATATTTTAAGAAGCCACTGCCGCATGAAACATCCAGTATATAAGATGTAACCACCTTTGCAGAGTCAGCCGCCCCTAATTTATGTCATTTGCTGTTCAGCCCTAATACACTTAGCGCTTTCATTTTGAACCATATTTAATATTATGTCAATAGAAAAAGTAACGATTCAACGCTATTTTAAGAAAATAGTTTACTGTATTTGTTCTCTGATTAGATTTTCTACTCTTTTTACTTCTTCATAAAACTCCCTTGCCGAAATCAGACCGCATCCCTGCCCTCTGATAATAAGCTGTTCCAGCCCATCAGATGTTGCTACTGTAACCTGATAATCCCTCCCTATCTTATGGGCAAGCTTCTCGATATACTGGTCCGCTGTTTCCGCCTCTTTTGTATATACCACATGAATATTGTGATAATCAAGCATCCTGCCAATGCTGCCTTTTACCTTATATGCATCAAATACCACTATCAGCGTACACTTTACATAGCCCTGATAGTTGCAGAGAATATCCATCAGCCTGCTTCTTGCAGCATCAATATTTGTCGCTGCAAGCTCGTTTAACTCCTTCCAGGCAAAGACAATATTATATCCATCCACAAGCAAATAGCGCTCCCTTGATTTTTTCGCAGATACTTTTGCCGGTCTGCTATCCACCACCCTTTTTTGCATCTTCTTATAAGGCTTTTTCACCTCGTTCCCTTTATTGGCCGCTGTCCTGCCGATAATTTGCAGCACTTCCTCTTCCCCCATAAAGATCTCTTCCTGCCTTGGCGGAACCTGAACCTGCCATTCTTCTGCCTCTGCCTTTTCTTCCTTATTTTCTTCCATTTCCAGTAAAGGCAGATGCATATACCGCTCTACCTCATACCAAGGCACAGTAAATCCAGCGCCATGACTGCAAAAAACAGAACCCGCCGGATTGGCAAGGTCGGCCTCTGGTTCATATGTACTGTTTTCCAACACTTCTTCTGTATTGTGGCATGGATAATAGCCTTTCAGAGTACAGATTAACTGTCCCATCCCTTTCGTATAGGACTGCACTTCCTGCTGATAGTTGCGCATAGTGGCAACCGGCACGATTCCTTTTAAAACACTAAACTGCCCTGCCTGTTCCGGTGTCTGGAAGGTTCCCTGCATCTGCTCAATATCCGTCATTGCCCTTCCCACCATTTCTGGCGGCACCTCAAGCTGATAGTCATAATATGGCTCTAACAAGACAGATTCTGCTTTCATCAGTCCGTGGCGCACTGCACGGTAAGTAGCCTGCCTGAAGTCCCCGCCTTCGGTATGCTTTAAATGCGCCCTTCCTGCTACCAGAGTAATCTTCATATCTGTAATAGCGGCACCTGCCAGGACACCAACATGCTCCCGCTCCGCTAAATGTGTACAAATCAACCTTTGCCAGTTTTTCTCCAGCTTGTCCTCACTGCAGCTTACCGCGATTTGAATTCCACTTCCCCGTTCTCCCGGTTCCATCAAAAGATGCACCTCCGCATAGTGGCGTAGAGGCTCAAAATGTCCCACTCCTTCTACTATATTCTGAATCGTTTCCTTATATACTATCTTTCCTTCCCCAAAGTGGACATCTACCTGAAAACGTTCTCTAATCAGCCTTCTTAAAACCTCAATCTGCACTTCCCCCATAAGCTGGGCCAAAATCTCCCCTGCCGCCTCGTTCCATACAATCTTAAGTTCCGGTTCTTCCTCCTCAAGCATTCTTAGCTTTGGCAAAAAACTATTGGCACTGCAGCCATTTGGCAGTTCCAGACTATATGTCAGTACAGGCTCCAAAATAGGAAGCCCAGAAGCTGCTTCCACCCCAATCCCCTGTCCCGGATAAGTCCTAGTAAGGCCGGTTACTGCACATACTGTTCCAGCCATCACTTCATTGACACTCTCATAGCGTTCTCCCGAATAAATCCGAATCTGGTTTACCTTTTCTTCCCAGATTTCGTCTTTTGCAGCATCCGGTTTTCTATTATTTAAGGTCTGTTTTACCGACAGTTTCCCGCCTGTCACTTTCATATATGTCAGCCTGTTATTCTGCTCATCCCTTGCAATTTTAAAAATCTTCGCTCCAAATTCTTCTGGATATTCAGGAATCAACGTATACTCCCCAAACCCCTGCAAGAACTCTTCCACACCAGTCAATTTAAGGGCAGAGCCAAAATAACACGGAAATATCTTTCTATTTTGTATCAGCATACAAATCTGCTCTTTGCTGATTTCCCCAGTTTCCAGATACTGCTCCAAAAGCTTTTCGTCACACATGGCAACTGCTTCCCGAAACGTTTCTCCCTCTTCCTGAAAAACCACACAGCTATCACTTAATTTTTCCTGAATTCCGGCAAAAATTTCTGCAGCGTCAACTCCTGGCTGGTCCATCTTATTGATAAAGAGAAAGGTTGGAATCCGGTAATGCTCCAAAAGCCTCCATAAAGTCAAAGTATGCCCCTGCACTCCATCCGCACCGCTAATTAAAAGAATCGCATAATCTAACACCTGCAGCGTCCGTTCCATCTCTGCCGAAAAATCCACATGACCTGGTGTATCTAACAAAGTGATTTCCCTGTCTCCCAATGTAAAAACTGCTTCCTTGGAAAAAATTGTAATGCCACGTTCCCTCTCTATTGCATTCGTATCCAGATAGGCATCCTGATTATCCACCCGCCCCAGTTTCCGAAGCTTGCCACTGGTATACAAAATCCCTTCTGACAAAGTCGTCTTCCCGGCATCTACATGTGCAAGCAGAGCGGCACATATACACTTCTCTGGCTTATATCCAGATGCATTACCCATCAAAAATACTCCTTTCTATGTTATCACCTAACCTGCCTGGTCGCATACAATAAATCAAACAACTCTTACAGGAGTCTATCATGCAAAATCAAACTGTTTTTTCTCTTTCTACATTAACTTCCAAACCAAGTGCCCATGCCATTATCCATGGAAATACTGCCTATCCGGACCTTACAGGCATCGTCAACTTTTATCAGACAAACTGGGGCATTGGACTGATGATTGAAGCAGAATTTACAAATCTGCCAAACACACCGGACAATTCTCCACGCTTTCTGGGCTTCCATTTACATGAAGAAGGCGATTGTACGGACAATTTTGCAAACACAGGTATGCATTACAATCCTACCAATGCTGTTCATCCATATCATACCGGTGATTTTCCGGCTATATTAAACAGCAGCGGCTATGCATATCTTGCCTTCTATGACAGCTTCCTGACGTTAAAGCAGGTGCTGAACCGTTCTGTCATTGTCCATTCCAAACGCGATGATTATACTACACAGCCATCTGGTGATTCCGGCGACAAAATAGGCTGTGGTATCGTAATACAAGGCTAATCAAACCATGCTTATTCCATTACCATACGCACTGCGCCATACATTCCTGCATCATTTCCAAGCTCCGCCAGCCGAAACTCCTTATTTTTCAAGGCAAACATGACATTCTTCTCATATTCTGCCTTGATTACATCAATGACCACCTGACCATTTTTAGACACACCGCCGCCAATAACAAATGCCTCCGCATCAACTACAGCCGCAACATGGGAAAGCCCCAGTCCAAGATACTCTGCAAACTCTTTTACAATCTCACCTGCCAGTTCATCTCCCTGTCCATACGCCTGAAAAATTTCCTTCCCGGTCACTTCTGCATAATCACGCAGCAGGGAAGGTCTGTCAGAGGCTTCCAATCCCTCTCTTGCCATACGCATAATTGCTGTCGCCGAAGAGTACTGCTCCAAACAGCCTTTCTTTCCACAGCCGCAGGTACGTGTTTCCTCCCTGTTCACTGTCAGATGCCCGATTTCTCCGGCAGCACCATTACTTCCGGTAAGAATTTTCCCATTCAGGATAATTCCTCCACCAACACCTGTTCCAAGGGTCACCATAGCAATACTGTTAAAACCACGTCCGCCGCCACGCCACTGTTCCCCGAGTGCTGCAACATTTGCGTCATTTCCTGCTTTTACTTTTTTCACACCTGTAAGCTCTGTCAATCGGTCCGCTACAGAAAAAATCCCCCAGCCCAAATTTGCACACTTTAGTACTCTTCCATCCTCTGTAATCGGTCCCGGCACGCCAATACCAATCCCTATGATATCCTCTGTCTGTATCCCTTTTTCCGTATTTTTTTCCTGAATGGAAGCCGCAATATCCGGCAGGATATGTTCCCCAGAATTTTCTTTCCTTGTCACAATCTCCCATTTTTCCACTATGTTTCCTTTTTCCGCAAAAAGTCCCATTTTAACTGTTGTTCCACCTAAATCCACACCATAAATATACTGTGCCATAATCTACCTCGTTTCTTTTTTATTTCTTTAATACGCTTCTAAAATCCCCTCGATTCCCTCCTCTTGAAACAGTTCTTTATAATAGCCAATTTCCTCCTGTATCATCCCGTCAATCATATGCATTCCCAGTAATTCTACCGGAGCCTTGTCATCTGTCAGCAGCTTCTTTCCTCCCTTGTATTCCAAAAGATTACTGCTGACTTTAGCCATGGCCGCATCCCACTCTCTGTCTGTGGTTGCACGAATCCCTGATAAATGCCCAATTGCCGATGTCTCAGAAAAGGCAAAAAGCACCCTGTTTGTTCCTCCTTCCACATCTACCGTATAGACCTGTGGGAATACCGAAGCAATTGTATCCGAGAGATATTCGTTAATATTCCCCTCCTCCTGCGACTTCATATTCATATTTACTACCATTACCCCGTCATCTGTTAAATGTTCCCTTACTTCATGGAAAAATTCAGCAGACGACATCTGAAAAGGTATTGTAATATCCTGATATGCATCTACCATTATAACATCATATTTTTCATCGCTTGCATGAAGATATGCTCTTCCATCGTACGTTGTTACCTCAATATCTTCTGGCAGTTCAAAAAACTCCCTGGCCAAATCTGTTATTTTTTTATCAATCTCAACACCTTTCACTACTGCCTGCGGAAAATACTTTCTGCACTGTTCTGCATAGGTCCCACTTCCCATTCCCAGAATCAGAATCTTCATTTCCTTTTTATGCTCTGCATCTGCTAACACCGGCGCTGCCAGCGCATAATCATAATACATTCCCGTCAAATCTTTCTTCTTCATATGAATAGACTGCACGCCAAACAATACATTTGTCGAAAGAATAACGCTCTCCTCATCTTCTTTTACTTGTAAATAATTATAAATCGACTCTCCCTCATACGCCAGATTTCCTTCCCAAAACGCAAAACTGTTTGAGTTTCCAAAAATACTGCATAATAAAAATAATACTGTCGCAATGATACAGAACCGTTTACTGCCACTGCCTGATATAAAATAAAGCAGGCCAATTACCAAAAGCACTCCTGAAAAGATTAGAAACGTAACTGCTGTGCCAACCGCCGGAATCGTTACAAAAGTCGGCAAAAAAGTTCCAAGTATGCTGCCGATTGTATTACATGCCCCCAAAGTCCCAACTACTTTGCCGCTGTCATCCAGACTTCCCACCGTATATTTCACTAAAGAAGGGGTTACCGTTCCCAGCAGAAAAAGTGGAAATACAAACACAGCCATACAGGTCAGAAATGCTGCAATAATCAGAAAATTCTGGCTGACTGTTATTACCAGCAGACCCGATATCCCAATAATAATATACTTGCCCACAACCGGAATGGCTGCAATCCATACAGCTGCAATCAGAAGTCTCCGGTACAGCCTTCCCGGGTCCGGATTCTTATCTGCCATCCTTCCACCCCACATATTCCCAAGTGCCATTGCAATCATAATGGTTCCTATGATTATCGTCCATACAATTTGGGAAGAACTAAAATAAGGAGCAAGCAAACGGCTTGCCCCAAGCTCCACTGCCATCACTGCCATTCCTGCAAAGAACTCAGTCAGATATAAATAAAATTTATTGTCTACAATGCTTTTTTCTGCCACTTTTTACTGTCTTCCTTTCTAATTGTCACATCGTTAAAAAAATAAATTTTAGAATAAATACGATATACGCCATCGCAAAAAAGGTAGTCAACCCGCCAATAATTTCTGTTCTGATTGTAGAACCACGTTCTATAATCTTAAAAAACTTGTCCATGTTACATTCCCTTCTGCATATGTATTCCCAAGAAAACTAATTGTATTCTATAGTATTCCAAAAAGAATGTAAAGGAATTATTCCATAATCATAGACAAGCCTATTCATTCGTTACTGTTCACACCCATTTTATAAACAAGGATGTAAGAAATACATCCACTATACCCTGTATTCTGCATAGCATCCTTTTGTGCTCTGCTTTATTTCATAAAGTGCTTTGTCTGCACAGCTTAACAGCTCCGACACATCCGCTTCCGAATCCGCAGTCCACGCAAAGCCACTGGAAGCACTAATTATCTTAGAATGTGTATCAGATAATGTAACCGGATTCCTCCCAAGCATCCTATAAAATCCTTCCATAAAAGATTTAATTTCCGACTTTTCTTTGCAGTCATAAATCATCATGCAAAATTCATCCCCAGAACGCCTTGCTGTAACAAAATGCTCTGGAGGCATTGCATGCAGCACGGCAGAAAACCCTTTCAAATAATTGTCCCCTGCATCATGACCAAATGTGTCATTAATTGATTTAAAATAATCTAAATCTAACATCACAACAGCACAAATTCTATCATCTGGCATTTTTTTCAGTATATCTGCCGCCACCTGCTTAAAATGAGCAAACTTATACAATCCTGTGAGATGATCGTGTGTGTTTTCATAGTGTAGTCTTCTTTTTTCCTCAACATACTCTGTAGCATCTGTTATCACGCCAAGATATCCTTCCGGAGATTCTGACATATGTAAACGGACATAATTAGAATCATTAATCCTGAATATATTGGTCTCCCCGGCAATCGGTTCCTTTGTTATATTTTGGATATAATGGTCAAACAAGTCTGAATTATGATACAGTTCCTCTGCCGTTTGATTCGAAATATTCAATAATTTCCCCAGCCCCGAAGTAGCAAATACATGATTCATTCCACGTTCATATTCAAAGGCTGCTAAAGAAATACCGCTGATCTCAATAATCACAGAAATACGGTCAGAAATACTTACAATACTCTTGACCATTCTGTTAATTCCATGGCTCAGCATATCAAACTCGCGGTTTCCCTCTACCGAAACCAGTGTATCAAGATTGCCATTTGTAATGGATGTCAAATCTTCGATAATCCTATGTATGCCATCTACTACTTTCCGTTTTATCAGATAATTCAAAAGTAAAATCACTGCAGCCTCAATCAAAAATAAATATAATAAAGTATTCAATACATTTTTCCAAAGTTTTTCCGATATGACAGCACGTGGCAGAGCAGCACAAATCAACACATCCCTATATGTTTTACTTGCCACATACATTACCCTGCCATCCGCTCCCTCAAGATCTCCCCCTTCTGTACACTTTAGAAGTTTGTCCAAATGATACGTTTCCTCCGTATACTCCCGTTCCATTCCGTCTGAATGTCCCAATACAGCACCCGTCATACAGTCAACAGCAAAAAGCTCCTCCCCACCATCTGTTGGGAATTTTGAAAAAATATAATCATACGTATTTCTTGACTGCGCCTCCAGATTCCTTGTTGGTTCAAAACCAACCTGGACAATTCCTTTTGTTTGCTTTCTGGCAACTCCCACATATTGCATCATTTTATCTTCGGCTGCATTCGGCTGTGGCTCCTGAATCAAATAAGCATCTTCCCTGTCACTTTCCAACAGAGAAAGAAATTCCCTTGTCTGTTTATGCCTGCTCATATCAATGCCAATATATTTTTCAACAGAAGCAGATACAATAATGCCCTTGTCATCAATGACATGAAGCTCATCTACATTGAGCAAATCAGCTAAATTCTGCATCTCTGATACATTCATCGAAACTTCCTTTTGATGGTCCATCACATAAGCCGCAGCTTTAGCTCTTGTAAGATAATCCTCGTCCAGACTTTCATTTAACTCTGATAATTCAATCTGATTGTTTTCAAGCGTACGGATTACCTGCTCTGACTTTGTCTGAAAGGTTTTTAACTGCTGGGATTCCAACGAATGCAATGTAAATAAAATATTAATGAATAATATAAGAAAAATAGCTGTTGTTATAATAATAACGGTATATTTTATAAATGTCTTCTGCATCTTGACGGCCTCCATAATCTTATATGCTCTACTTATCTTATATTATATTGCTTCCTTACTATGCCATCTGCCCTTTTCTTCACAAAATCCGCCTAAAATTTCGCATATAATATGATACGAAAAACACCACTGTCACAATAACATCCGATACTTCCTCCTATTCTCTCTGAGAAAACAAGTGCACTCTGCATCCCAAACCCATGATTTCCGCTTTTCCTGCTCTTGGGCAAGCCCGTTTCAGAGTCAAAAATTATCTCTCCCTCATATTCATTTTTTGTCTGAATCAGTAAATCCGCGTCTGTATAATGAATTTTTAAATCTATCCACTTCCTTTCTTTCTCAAAATCCTTTACGCTAATCAACGCATTTTCAAATAAATTTGCAATAACCGAAGCAAATTCATAATCATTCACTACAATATCCCTGGGAACCAGAATTTCAGATTGAATCGCAATATCAAGCGAATGTGCCTTTTCCATCATTGTTGAAAGAATTACGTTTATCATTAAATTGTCACAATACTTTACAACCCTGTTTTCATCAACCACATCATTAATATAATCTATAATTTTTCCTATTTCATCGTATTCTCCCTGTTTTAAGAGAGCATCTATCATTTGTGAATAATGCCGCATATCATGGCGCAGTATCTTTAAATGATATTCTGACTGTTCTACCATAGAATATTGATTCTCCAATCCTTTAATATAGGATTCAAAAAGTACATTTTTCCAGTAAATATCCACATTATCACGTTCACTCTCTATATAGCGCAGCACAACCACATAAGATACAAACATTGTTATAATAAAAATCATCGTACCAGGAATATTGTCTGGATTCTCGTAAAGTGTATTTGGAAAAAAAGCCAGAAATGAAAAACCACAATAAAAAAATATAGGAATAAAACACAATTCCCACCAATTTTCCACATATTCCTTTTCGTAAGATTTCAGCCATATCGTTCGGATTCTGGCGCTCAAAAACAGCAAAATCACCAAATGCACCATAAAACTTCCAACGAGTGCAAGAAATTGACTCGACGTATAAATGTAAAGGACAGATGCAGCAACACTTCCGGCTATCACATAATTAGACGAACTAAGCCCCATAAATAAAGCCTTACTGTCTCTATTCCGGGCAATAAAAACTGCTGTAGACTGTGTTACAAGAATCTGAAAAACAGTCACTATCAAATAACATACATCACTATTTGGAAAAATGTTTAATTTAAGGCAATCTACAATACATAGAACGAGAAAGGAGCCAAAACAAATTCCCATTGTTTTTTTCTTGGAGTAACGATGGACAGTAAACAAATAAATAAACAACATCAAAAAAACATGACTAATCAAATAAGCTACATTCTTAAAATAATCCATCTCCCCCTCCTACTGGTACTGCTCTGACATAAAGAGAAGATACTCTTTTTTGACATCTGTTACTCTTTTTTTACTGACCGGAACGCAAGTGCCGCTTTCCAATTCAATGCTGCTTTTTCCCAGCTTCTTTACACACTTTAAGTTAACCAGAAAAGATTTGTGAACTCTCATAAACCTCCTGTCACTTATAATTTCCCTGATTTCTTCCTCAAAAGATTTCCTGATAAAAATACTTTGTATCTCTTCCCCATCTGTCATATGCACCTCAAGCATTCTGGAAAAATTCTCAATATATTCTATTTTGGAATAAGACACTGATACAATCCCCTCTTTTGTCTTAATCGTATATACAGCCTCCTTTTTCACATCTGTATAAGATACCGCATAATCCAATGCTTCAAAAAAATCAGTTTCACTGACCGGCTTTAATAGATACCTGATTGCATGAACATTATACGCATCTAATGCAAAATCATCAGAAGAGGTAATAAAGATAATAATACTTTCGCTGCCGATTTTCCTGAGCTGTTTTCCCAAATCAACACCTGTTTTTTCAGACATAAGGATATCCAAAATGTATATATCCGCTATTTCCCGGTTTTGTATCTTATGAAACAACTTTTGTGCCTCTGAAAATTTTTCTATTTCATATCCCATCTTAGGATAACGTAAAAAATACTTTGTTACCAGCTTTTCAATTTTCATGATATCTTCTATACTGTCGTCACAGATTGCTATTTTCATGTAAATTCTCCAAATATGTACTATCTTTCCAAGAAGAACAGGAGGCTTCATACACCTCCCGTCTAAAACTTATGCTGCCCCAAACACAAACATCATGCAATGTTTATGATGGCGCCAGAGTAAATTATACCTTTTGCCTCTGGTCTCTTATGATTTTGCATTCAACACACCAGAGAGCTTCTCCATTCCACCCTGTACATTTTCCATTGATTTCAGAATATTCTCCACACCAGTTGACTGCTCTTCCGTAGAAGCACTGATTTCTGCAGTGCTCTTAACAGAATGTTGTGAAATATCCTCCACGCGTTCCATTGCCTCTGATAAACTCTCTTTAATGGCAACGATATTTGCCAATTCTTTCTGTAACATATCCGTAACGGAAATAACTTCTTCCGAAGAATGCAGCATACTTTCAAATATTTTTACGGTATCATTCAGCTTCTCATTCGATTCTTCCACTATAACATTATTGTTATCCATTACTTGATTTACATCATTTACAGTAGAAATAACATCTTTCAAAATAGCATCAATCTTTTGGGTTGCGGTAGAAGACTCTCTTGAAAGCATATTGATTTCATCTGCAACCACCGCAAAACCTTTTCCGGCTTCACCGGCTCTGGCCGCCTCAATTGCTGCATTCAGAGCAAGAAGGTTGGTCTGCTGTGCAATCTGGCTAATACTTTCAATAATTTCACCAATCGAATTTGATTTCTGTACCAGAGATGTAACTCCCTCAGACGCCACACGTGTAGATGCAATATTTTCGCTGAACTTCCTTGATAATACTTCAATAGCCTGAATCCCTTCGTCATTCTTCTGCTTTAACTGTTTAATATTTTCCACAGTCTGGATAACCCTCTCTTTTGAACTTTCAATCTTGTCATTCAAATCCCCAAAGATATCAAGACTTCCCTGTACCTGCTGAATCTGTATATCTGCACTATCAGCAATCTGCCCGGTAGTGGCTGCAATCTCTGTCGTACTTGCTTCAAAATTATGTAACGAGTCATAAATTTTTGCTGAGGACTCTTCTAATCCCTCAAATGCCCCACGGACATTCGATAGTAAATCCTCCATCTCCCTCTCTTTTACCTCCACTTCCTGAAACAGCAAGCGTGCTCTCTGAATAATAAACACTGCTACAGCCACTGCAAGAGCATATACCATCCATACAAAAATCCAAATCGAAAGCGTATACATTGCAAGATATGCCTTTTGGAAGATAAACATTGCAATCACATTTGGTATAATGGTAACTGCGGTACATACTTCTATCATGGTAACATCATAATATGGCACTGCCAGAAATAATACCAAAAAATAGGCTTCTGCCATTGCACCAAAAGCAGCAGGCGAACCCAGTACAATCGTCACAACTCCAAGCACCGGAAGAATAGAAACGTATAGATACTTTGCATACTTTCCCAATACCTTTTCAAAAAGCCTGACCAGAATACTGGCAAGCACCATCAAAAGAGCAATACAGTCCCTTGCCGCACCATTATTAAACAATAATACGTACCCTACTGCCACACACGGTATCACTGCCAGAAACACAAAAAAAACAGTATTCATCCTTTTTTCTTCATTCTTCAAAATATTAAGTTCCATAAAATATCCTCCTCCTATTCATTTTCAAAGTACATATATCGCGCATTCATAGAAAACCCGTGTACTTTCGCTGTACTAATGTCCAGCTTTTTCATAAACTGTCATAATTCCTCCTTACTTTTTTCTACTCCTAAAATATTCCTTTTCTTTCGCAGTCGATACTACTAATAGCACTATAATAACAAATTTCAATAAATTAATAAAGTCTTTTAGCTAAAAAGAATCTCATATCAATGCATATGACCAATTTTGAAAAGATTGAATGCAAAAAGGGAATGCGCAGGCATTCCCCTATCAAAAATCGCGATAAAATGCTTCTCTAACTATTTTCTACAGTCTCTACAGGAATCTTCTGATCCATCTTCATAATATGATTTATCAGCCAGTTCGCTAAAAAGTCAATCAGCACATCCAGATATACCTGCTGGTTCTCCTGCATATCCGCCAAATTAATATTGTCAATTTTGTCAATAAAAGACTTATGTACATTCTGCTGGACTGCCAGGCCCTCATATTGGATACTCTGCATATAACGTTCTTCATCTTGGAAATGTTTGACTGTATAGTCCTTCAGTTCCTCTACTACATCCAAAATCGCATCACTTTTATCTGCTTCTTCTCTGCTGTTCAACTCATTTAAGTCAGCCAAAATCTCAAAGAGACGTCTGTGCTCCCTGTCTATCAGATCCACACCTGTACAATATTCTTCCGAAAAATTGAGCATGACCGGATTATCATGTACATTTTTCATCTTCCCAATTAAAGTGTCACTGGACAAGATATGCCGATATAACCAAAGCGACAGATATTCCATCATATCAAGTAAAACCCGGATTCCTTTACTCACGTCCATCGTTTCCAAGTCTACGCTATTTACCTTTTCCGTAAACTCAGCATGCTCTCTCTTTTGCCGTAACAACTCCGGATCATGGATTTCTTTCATATAATTTTCTTCATGCGCAAAATGTGTTGCAGCGTATCTCCGTAAAGAGACCAAAAGTTTTTTTGAGGAAAGTAAAACCTCATCTGCTGCTTTACTCTCATCCATCAAAGTCTCTGCAATCTCATTAATTATCTGAAACAACTGGCGATGTTCGTTATCAACTGTCTCGATTCCCGTTAGACAGTCATCTGTAAACTGATACATTGTATACACCTTCTTTTCTATTATATTACTATTTACGGCCAGTCTAACACCATGTGCAAAATCGGCCATGAGCAACAACATTTCTATACATTATATCATCATGTAACGAACACCACAAGTTTCCAGAGTACCGTTTTTATTTTTTTATCTGCACCGTAACCTGCTTCTTTGCCTTACCGCACTTTACCTGTACCTTCGCTATAACCTTCTTTCCTGATGGTTTTACTTTACAGGTAATTTCACCATATGCATTAACCCTGATATACTTCTTACCTGCCACTACCTTATAGGTAAGCTTATCTGTAGTATTTGGGGTAAGCTTGGTAACCGTAAGAGCTGTCACAGCCCCCTTCTTTTTCAAGCTATAAGACTTCTTTTTTAGGACAATCTTCTTATTTGAAACCGGCCTATTTGTTACAGTAATCGTAATTTTCTTTTGTGCCTTTCCATCTTTGGACAGAACTGTAATCACCGTCTTTCCTACTTTTTTCGCTTTTACCATGCCTGTGTTTGTTACAGAAGCTACTGCAGGTTTAGAGGATTTGTAAACTACATCCTGTTTTGCTTTCTCAGGTAATACATCACCCACCAGCTTTGCCGTTTTTTGTTTGACCAGAGTAATCTGGTTTACCATATATCCTGCTGCTTTGACTGTTACCTTTTTTGCCTGTGTAGTTGTTCCATTATTTTCTGTCTCACTGCCAGTACTGACATATTCCTTTGTAAGCTGCGGAATTTCCTTCTCCACCAAAGCCCTGTCGAAAATGCGCAGCTCGTCAATCGCACCCTCAAAAGGTGTATCCCATGCATTTACACCAAGAAATATCTTCGTATCCTTCCCAATCGCCGAAGCCACCTTTCCAGATGCCGTCTTCTCACCATTTACATAAATACTTCCCTCGCCATTGTTTACCACCAGAGTAATATGATTCCACTCTCCTGTGAGAATCCCCTTCGACGGAACCACATCATAATAAGTACCGGAGGCTTTTGACCAAATCATTGGTGCTGTATCCCAGGATGCCTGCCAGCCCTGTCCTACGGATACCCATGCCTCTTCTGTCTGGTCAGCCGCTCCGACGAATATTGCCGGTGAATACATTGAACTTGCCTTTGCATGCATCCAAAAAGCTATTGTATAAGTATCATCCTTTGGTACCGTATCGAGTATAATGCCATCCGAACCTGCCCCCTTAACAGCAACTGCTTTACCACCATTCACTCCCTCTGTGTAGCTCGCTTCCGCAGACTTTGCAGACAATGTTGTCTTAGAGCCAACGGTCTTTCCTGAGCCAATGGAATTTTCAAAACCATATTCTGCCACCAGCTCTCTGTCTGCATTGACTGAAAGAACTGCCTGTGCAGTAACCGCCTGATTATCTCTTGCCGCAGCAATCACAGTAACCGTAGTTGTCTCCACAGTGTCTATTGTCACGAAGCCCTGTTCTGTGATAGTCGCTTTCCCTCTATCACTCTCCTGAATCGACCAGATTACTTTTGTATCCTTAGCATTTGCCGGCTTCACCGCAGCACTCATCTGCAGTGTCTCCCCCGGCTTCACATCCACCTTTGATGGTGTTACCGTAAGCGCATCAGGACGGATAACTTCCGCAACATGGTTCATCCGCACATTTACGGTACAAACCATCTGAACGGCAGGGTCAGCCACACTGGAGACGGTAATCTTTGCCCCATTTATGTCCTCTTTCAGACCCTCTTTCACGGAAATGATGCCCTTATCTACAATAAGATTTTCATTATCACTGCTCCAGTTCACCCGCTTGTTGGAAGCCTCCACCGGAAGAACCGCAGCTTTTACTACATCACTTGTCTGCTCTTCATCATAATAATAGGAGTCTCCATTGTAATCCACTACCAATTCTATGGTATCCTTGTTTAACGTAATCTTTTCCGGCATGGTGACAACTGCTACGGTACATGCAGCCACACTGCTTCCTGCCTTTGCCAGAATCACAGCATTTCCTTTGCTGACTGCCTGAACCAAACCATTTTCATCTACAGTGGCAACACTTTCATCTGTAGATTTCCAGTTAATCTTCTCACCTGTATGATTCTCGCCAAGCGTAGCTGATAACTGCTTTGTTCCATCACTCTTAAGCTGGATACTGGTTTCGCTTAACTTCACGCCGTCATAACAAATGCCAATACGGTCAATCCCCGGTGCATCTGACCCGTCATTGTACAGCTTAATGGTATTCTTTCCGGCCTGCAGTGTTACAGATACCTCTCTTGCAGACACTACCATCCAGTCGCCTTCATTTGCAACCATATCCTTCACAAGAATTGGCTCGGAATCATTTATCTTGACATATAAATCTCTTTTTTCACCTGAGATAAAAAAGATTTTCAGCTTATAACTTCCCGCCTTCTCTACCTCAACATTCTGAAAAGCAATGGAATTATCAGCGCCTCCGCCTACATATCCCACAGATTTCATACCAGATGCATACTGGTTGCTGTCAATATGGTTCTTTGCTGTTCCAGACAGCATAGCATCTTCCGCCTCAAAATACTGATATTGGTCATACAGCGTACTGGTATCCATTCCATTTTTAGTAAGCTTCACTACTGCTCCATCCTTATTCGCCAGCGAAAGCTTCAAAGAATCTGCCTTTGTCACTGTGCGGGTTTCCAGTTTAACATCTGTATTACTCTCATTTGTAGCGTAAATATATGCTATATACTCTCCATCTCCCAAAAAGTCAAGTTTACAGTCTGCCGTTCTCTGCTCTAACGTCATAAGCCCAAGATACCAGTCATCTCCATGTTTTCTGGCAACTGCATTATAAGTACCAGGATAGCCTTCTAACAGCCTTGTCTCATCCCAGACAGTAGCTACATCATTCAGAAATGCCAGTGCTCCATAGCCCTGATAATTGTAAACGGACTGCGCATACATTGGAATAGGATTTTCAAAAACAACCGTCTCGGCCAGCTGAAAACCTGCTGTTGCGCCATTGGAATTTACCCGCATTGCCGTTGGCGTAAAGTCCATGCCACCCACAATATTCCTTGTAAATAAATACGTCAGACAATTTGCTACATTTGGGTTTTCTCCCCACTTATGATACTCTTCTCCAAATACAGCCTCATAAGAAAGAACATTCGGATATGTGCGGTGTTCCCCATTTGGCAGAGTACAGCCATGGAAAATCACCATGATCTGATTCTTTGCAGCACAATCTGCGCACCAGTACATCTGCTGCATGGTATCCTGATTATCACTTTCGTAATAATCTACCTTAATTCCCTTAACGCCAACTTCACTTGCCCATTTAATTTCCCGTTCTATTGTTTCCTTATCCAGCAAAGAATATTTCGGATATGCTCCTGCTGCCGTATGCCCCACATTATTTACCCCGTACCACAGGAAAATACCAATACCCTTTTTCTCGGCATAGTCACATAACTCATCTACTTTTGTCTTGTAATCATCCCACAGTACCCATCCATAATCCAGACACACATATTCCCATCCATTTTCCGCTGCAAAATCAATATAATCCTTCTGCGTTCCATACTCAATTGGAAAATCCCCTGCGGAAGACCACCAGGACCATGCAATCTTACCTGGCTTAATCCAGCTGGTATCCTCCACTTTAGACGCTGGATTTACATCTGTGACAATATCACTTGTTACCAAATCATTCAGATTATCTGTGACAATAGCAATCCTCCAAGGTGTATGGAAAGATGCCGGCATTTTCACATTTCCTGTCTGCTTATTGCCAAATATCCAACGCAGATTCTTCTCTCCTGACTCTGTGGTAAAATAAGAAGCACAGTAAGGATTTTCTTCATTAAATACACTGCCCTCTGTCATCATAACCCAGTATTTATCATCCTCCACGGATGCCAAAAGCGGAGTAGAAATATTTGTTTTCGCACTCTTGATAGCTGACAGTTTCCTTTTCTGAAAGGTTTCCTCATAATTCACTCCCGGCGTAAAACTCCATGTCACTGTGTTATCAGGAAAAACAACATCCCCTGTCTCTTTTTGCACCAGAACACTGCCTGTACTTTCCATTGCATACCGATAAGCCACACCATCATCATATACCCGCAGGATAATAGTTAATACTACACCATCACCGTTTTTCACATCAAAACGCATCTCATTACAGTGATTGTTTCCTGTCGCTTTACTGCCTGCAATTAAATCATAACTTTCATTGATTTCCTCTTTTTTCACACTGCCATCTACAAACGACAGACCTGTTGACAAATCTCCTTTATCGGTAATCATTCCAAGTTTTGACGCATGTAAGACAGATTCATTATTCTTAGTGACCGCATAGAAGAAGCGTCCATCTTTGGATTGTAAAATCTTCCCAGCCACTGTGCCATCCGGCGAAAGCGTTGCAAGTCCGCTTATCTCTGTCAGTTCTGTCCCGTCGGTATATACTGTCCCAGAATCCTTCCCCACCGACTCTACAGGCTTGGTTACCTGAGCAGTAAATCCATATGTATTTGCACAGTCTGCCACCTGCTCCGGTGTCAAAACTCTTTTGTAAAGACGGACATCATCCATCTGCACAGCACAATCTGCATCTTCCCATCCAGAACAGGTTTTTCCCAGCGCATTTACAGTCAGCTCTGCCATGCTGTTAAGGCGCGCCGTCAAGGTTCCCTCATCACCCGCATTCATATCACTGTCTGCACATTCTCCATTCACATACAGAACAATTTTCTCCGCAGACACAGTAAAGGTAATAAAATTCCATATATCTTTCTTCGGTTCCTCCTGAAATAATGACCTTGTCAGGTTTTCATCGTCAAAAATAACATTCCACACCTTATCAACAGCATATGGCGCAAATGCAAATTCCTTTCCATGACTTGCAGTGGCAGAAGAAATTGCTCTGGAATAAGATGCCACTCCATTGTCTGCCTTCAACCAAAAGGAATAGGTAAACCCGGTTTTCGCATCTACATTTTCGTACAAATTCTCTGGCAAATCCACATAAGAAGAGCCTTTACTTCCTCCGCTCAGTGTCAGTACGTGATTTCCAGCACTGGAATATGTTTTATCCCCAATTTGGATATCTGCATCTTCTACCTTAGCCGTTCCCTGCAATGCAGCCTCCCCGCCGGAAATGCTGCCTGTGTTGGCCGCCTTTCCATCCGTCACTGATTCAAAGGACCACTCAAAATCCGGCGTGACAGCAGCCGCTTTTTTCCCATTCCTGTTACTGATGCCTGCATCCGCTTCTTCCGTCTTCCCCGCAGCCTTCACAAAGCATCCTTCTCCATAAGGACTTGCAGCACTGACAGTCATAGAAAGCGCCAAAGCGGCTGCAAGATACGATTTCCATAATCTTTTCAAAATGTCTACCTCCCATTCAATATCATAAATTTGTTCCTACGAAGCAGCTAGCCAGACGCGATGCTTGTAAGGAACTGAAAGTTTCTTTGCATTTGGCTTCCATGCATGGTTTACTCTCATAGATTTATTGTAAAGTAACCAGACATTTAATGATATGGGCTTTTGTCGTATCTGTAATGCCAAATATGGAAATTTCCTGGAAGATAGAACTTTACAGTACAAAAAGATATGGTACAATGCTATTAAGTTGTTACTAAAATCGCATCAGACAGCTAAAAGGAGAACGTACTATGCCAAAGAATAATAATCCCGTATATATCAATGTCGCAAGCTTTCAACTACTGGAGCACCTGCACAATGACGCAGTTGACCTTTTTGTAACAACTTGCGGTGTCCAAAACTGTTTTCCCGGTCATTTTTACGGGCCAGGCCAGCGTGAAGAATACATCCTTCACTTTGTCTGTGAGGGAAAGGGCATCTTTCAGGTAAATGGAGAAACCTACCATTTAAAGAAAGGCGATTTTTTTCTTATCTTTCCCAATATGGAAGTATATTATAAAGCGGACAAAGAGTGCCCGTGGGACTATATCTGGGTAGGTTTCTCCGGCATTAAAGCTGCCGCTTATCTGCATTATGCAGGTTTGGATGAGAAGCATTTAACCGGACAGTATAGCAATACCTCCTATATGCTAAGCTATATTCAGCAGATGATATTAGCACGTTCTGGAAATCCCTGCAATGAGCTGAAGCGGACAGCTGCCCTTCTACAGATTCTCGCTGCATTAATAGAGGAATACTCTCTTTTTGGCGTTGAGAATGAAAGCACTCTGAATTCCCAGCAAAATTATCTGGACTACGCCCTAACCTATATGGATGAACACCTGACGGAACAAATTCATATCAGCGACATTGCAAATGAGATAGGAATCGACAGGAGCTATCTAACCAACATTTTCAAACGCACACTCGGCCTGTCCCCACAGGAATATCTGCTGCAGTACCGCATGAACCGTGCATGTACCTTACTGCAAAAACCTGATTTAAAAATATCAGCAATAGCACATGCAGTTGGATATGAAAACTCCCTCTCTTTCTCAAAAATTTTCCGTAAATACAAAGGAGTCAGTCCATCTGACTATCGTTTGGGGATATCAAAACCACAAGGGGAAGTGTGAAAAATATATCTAAGGCAGCATTTTTTCACTATTTAGCCGCAAAGGGCGGCATGGAGGATTATTATGAATCGGCTTCTAATTATTGACGGTCACAACTTGCTATTTCAAATGTTCTTTGGTATGCCTGCAAGAATCGTAAATGAGCAGGGTAAAGCCATTCAGGGAACCCTTGGATTTACTGGTGCACTGCTAAAAATTATACGCAGGACAGAGCCTACACACATTGCCGTATTGTTTGACGGTGAGCATGAAAATAACCGCTCTTCTCTCAATGCTGACTACAAAGCAAACCGAATTGATTATAGTGAAGTACCAGAGGAAAATAACCCATTTTCGCAGTTGCCAGATGTGTATGCTGCCCTTGATTATCTGAACATTAAGCACACCGAAACGACCACCTGTGAAACCGATGATTGGATTGCAGGCTACGCCCTGACATACGGCCATGAAACCGAAATCATTATCTCGTCATTTGACAGTGATTTCTTTCAGCTTATAACTGATAACGTATCGGTACTCCGATACCGTGGAGATAAGACAGTTATATGCACCCCCGGTTACATAAAAGAAAAATTTGGCATTACCCCCTCACAATACGCAGATTTTAAGTCACTCACAGGCGATACTTCTGATAATATTAAAGGAGCGGACAAAGTCGGTCCGAAAACAGCAGCTTTGCTGCTGGGTGAGTTTGGCACCCTTGAAAATATCCTTGCCAATTCTGATAGCATAAAGAAACCGTCAATAAAAGAATCTGTCATCAGAAACTCCGAAAGACTGAGAACAAACTATAAACTAATCAGACTCAGTAATGCAGTACAATTACCGTTCACCTTGAACGAACTTGAACACAACTTTACCGGAATCACCACCAACGAAGTTTTGAAAGGAATTGGATTAAGATAAGTTATAGCTTTAATTCAATTGGCAGCTGCCTGTACATTATTTCCCCTACAAATCTTCCCTTAACAAATACGACTGTCTGTCAAGGGTAATAATTTTCCCATTTCGAATGGAGCAAAAAATAGTATCATCATCAACTGTTGTTCCGCATATATCGAAACTCAAATCATTGCCTAATTGCCATTTACCAAGCAACTCATAATTCTTTTGGTTTAATACATACAGTGTGCAAAAATCATATACAAAAGTCTGCTTGTCGTCTGCAATCCATTTTCTTGATAAGCCCTCTTTTTCAAAAACTGTCTGTTTGTAGACGATGTCACGAGAGTATTTATCAATTTGATTTTTCACAATATTTGTATACCATTTACATATTCCTCCATAACCTACTATAGAATTTTTTCCTTAATCCAGTTATCAGCTATTCTGGTGACTGACACGTTTATATTTGATAAATCCGCGCAGGATATTCATTCATCTTCAAGGTATTTATTTGTTACCTGTCAATTACCCATATGATTTTATAATATCACATACTTTTCACACCTACAACCAATTGATCCTATTTTTAAATTCCACTTTGTTATCTCCTGTTTCTATCGTTCCAATCTCGTAGCAATCATAGAACTGGTTGATATGTTTCATAACCGCTGCCTTATCTTTCTGTTCTACTACAACATTAAAACCTACTCCACAATTAAAAGTTCGTAACATTTCTTCATCACTGATATTTCCATTGTTTCTAATATATTTAAACATGTTTAACAATTTTAATTTTGACAAATCTATCTTTGCACTAAATCCATCTGGAATTACCCTGCACAGATTTCCTTCTATACCGCCACCGGTAATATGTGCCATACCATGTATAACATCTTTATCAAACAAATCTTTGATTGCTTTATAGTATGGTGTATGTGGTTTCATAATCTGCTCTATGAAAGTTAATCCGTCTATTTTATCCAATTTTATTTGAGGCATTTTATCCATCAGCAATCTCACTAAAGAGTATCCATTTGTATGTAATCCATTTGATGAAATTGCTAAAATAGCATCACCTTCTTTAATTGCAGAACCATCAATTACCTTTGACCTCTCAACAATACCGGCAATACTTGAAGTGAGCACATAAACACCCGAATCTACAACTAATGGCTGAATAGAAGTTTCTCCTCCTACAAGAGAGCATTCATTTTCTTTGCAGGCATCTGATACACCCTTAACCAATGTCTTTATCGTATCTTTCTCTGCATTTCCACAAACTATCGTATCAAGTACTGCCAATGGTGTCGCGCCCATAACCACAATGTCATTTACCAAATGATTTATCATATCATGACAAATAGATTCTGTATATCCATATTCCATAGCAAGCTTTTGCTTTGAACCTGGTTCTTCTGACTTTAATACCAAGACAGGATTTTTGATATCAGGAAACTTAATATCATATAAAGAAGCAAACGGACCAAGGCCATTCAAAACACGACTGTCTTTAGTATCCAAGTGCTTAGCCATTTCTTTTTTGATAGTATCTGTATATGTAATATCAATTCCTGCTTTACTGTAGGACAAACCATCTACATCTCTTTCACTTCCAGCCAAAACCTCATCAACAGACACATCTAACACAATCGCCAAATCTCTTAATATTTCAATATTCGGATATGTAGTTCCATTCTCCCATTTAGATATTGCTTGAAAAGAAACATTTAACTTATCTGCCAGCTGTTGTTGCGTCATACCAAGAGTCTTGCGCTTTTCCATTATAAAATTACCAACTTTAATACTATTAAGCATATAAATACCTCCGTTTTTATTTTATAATAGCTTAACTTTGAGTCAAGGTGCAATAACCGCAGAAGGGAGTTTTAAAACATAATTCAACTATGGGTTGAATCGTATTTTTATTTGAATACTCTTTAACATAAAATCATATCAAAATACATAATAATATCCTCCATTTTCTTTCTTGGACACATAGATGGAGTCTCGTCCTTATATCCCAATTCCTATTGAAAAAACATCTCTTAAAATTCATTTTATGTCTATTGTATGTTACTTATCGTGCAAAACAAGGCACTTTCCAGTAACAACCAAAACTCTTGCCCCCCAGCAAATAAGCCATTTCCCAAACGTCCTAAAATAGCATATATATTTTCTCTTGGGTAATTTCAAAAAACCATTTTATGGGCATTTTGAGACGATTTGTAAGCAGCTTGTAAGAAGTTCAATTCCCATGCAAATTGAACTCGTTGATTTGAGTTTCCCCATTTTTTTCAGACAGATGGTCTGATTCCAAAATAAAAAATGCAAAAACACCCTATAAATGTTATAATTAAATCACCACAATAAAATAAAACAAAGGAGTGTTTTTGCATGATTAATTATAACAGATTGGGGTATGAAATTAAACGGGATTTGACAACTTTTTCTGAAAAAATTTCCAAGGGACTGACCATACCAAAAAGTAAGTTCGTCACGCAGATGATTTATGGCATCCTGGCAGGAAATAAGGTTCACTTAAGCGAAATTGCCCGTTCCCTAAATGAAACAATCCGACTGAAGAAAACAATCTGGCGTCTCTCGAGGAACCTTTCTGCCTTTGAAGAATAAGGAACGCTTATGGGAAATTATATATCCATGGTAAAGAAACCGATTGATGAAGAAAATGCAGTCGTTGCTATAGATAATTCTGATATCACAAAACCATGCAGCCCCAAGATGGAAGCAATCTCTGATGTCCGTGACGGAAGCACTGGCGAAATAAAGAAAGGGTATTGCACGATAGAAGCAGCTGTTTTATTGAAAGGGAAAAAGATGCCTGTACCTGTTTATGTAAAAGATTTTCGGCTGCTGAGGAGGGTTTTATTAGCGAGACACATGAAAACTTATGCTGCTTAAAAGCACTGTCAGCACATGTTTCAAAAAACTGCGTCAGCACATTAGACAGGGGATTTGACGGGAATGTATATTATAAATATTTTCTAGAGAGACAGGAGAAATTTGTTATCCGTGCGAAGAAAAACCGGAATGTCATATACCATGGGGAAACGCGGAATATTATGGATGTGGCAAATAAGTATAAAGGGAATTACCGGATGGATTTTACTGATAAACATGGGAAGAAAATTGAGTGCAAAATCAGTTATATCCCGGTAAGCCTGTGCGAATGCCCTACAGAAAGCCTAATTTTAGCCGTGGTATATGGATTTGGGAAAGCCCCAATGCTGCTGTTGACAAATTTAAAGATGACAGAAAAGAAAAAGCCATGCAAAATAGCAGCAAAAATATATCTCATGCGGTGGAGAATTGAGGAATATTTCAAATTCAAGAAACAGCAGTTTGAACTGGAGGATTTGCGGGTAATGTCCCTGCAGTCTATCCGAAACTTAAATATGTTTGCAACGCTTGCGACAGGATATATTGGCATCATGAGTTCAGAAAAGGATGACACCATATTTATGATGGAATTAAGGGAATGCTCCAAAAGAATTTATGACATGCCGAAATTCATTTTTTATGCATTGGGATATGCAATTGAGCGTGTCCTTTCTGGAACACGTTCTGGCATAAAAGGGTTTCAATTAAAAACGGAGCAATCACAACAACTTACATTGGCGCAATGCTTTGGAATAGGGGCTTTTGGGTGATTGGCTTTCAGAAAATGGGGAAAGTCAAACTCCAGGACAAACGCATGAGTGAATAAATTGTGAACAAACACCACTTTTACTGTAAA
>CANRVD010000021.1 GCA_947643145.1 uncultured bacterium
TATATTTAGTTTTTAAAACCAGCTATATAGGTGGTTTATTTGCTATACCTTTCTTGGGTGTCCTCTACTTATTTGTTTCAAACTTGTCTCCTTTCGCATGAGCCTTAGTCTTTCAAATTATTGTAAAAAACATAGCACTGTCATGCAAGTAGCAAGAACAGTTATAATTAACATTGAACCAAAAAGACGCCTGCCATTTATGCAAGCGTCTTAAAATTATCCATATATTATTTTTTTAATTGTACTATATGCCAGTCCATATTGCTCGGATAATATATCTATCGAATAACCTTCATTAAACCGTTTTTGAATTTCTCTATTTCGCTCCTGATAAAATGTACGGGCACCACTCATTGTTCCCCATTCTTTCTTTGTCGAAACTTTTGGAATATAGAGCACACTCCCATCAATATAAGTCTGAAGCTCTTCTAATAATTGCTCTGGCAATATTTCCGCTGCGTTTATATATTTCATATCTGCCACTCCTTATTTATCTACTCATAAATAAAGTGCAGAAACAGCAGAACATATAGTGTTATTTGCCCATACAGAATTCTATATGCCTGCTATTCTGCATGGGCAAAAGTGTTACTGACCCCATTTTTATATAATGCACGCATTTTTCGCCACATAGCCTTTCCCCCTATCTTTCTATCTTTTTATTAGTGAAATTAGCCTATTCTTTCCACCACTACCTCATTAACCAGTCAAATATTAATTTTATGACACCGTTTTGGTACCGCCTACGATGTTTTCACTGTTATAATTTTTCAAAAAGGGCTTTCCTATTCTTAGGAAAGCCCCATAAAATCCAGCTTTTTACTAATGAATTCGCCAGAATTCTATTTACTCAACGATAGTTGCAACCTTACCTGAACCTACTGTCCTTCCACCTTCACGGATAGCGAAGTTAAGACCCTGCTCCATAGCGATTGGATGAATCAGTTCGATTGACATTTCTACGTTATCACCAGGCATACACATTTCTACACCATCTGGTAAGTTACAAACACCTGTAACGTCAGTTGTTCTGAAGTAGAACTGTGGACGGTAATTGTTGAAGAATGGAGTATGACGTCCACCCTCATCCTTTGTTAATACGTATACCTGAGCAGTAAACTTCTTGTGGCAAGTTGTGCTTCCTGGAGCAACAAGAACCTGTCCTCTTTCAACATCTTCTCTCTTGATACCACGAAGAAGAGCACCAATATTATCACCAGCCTGAGCCTCATCAAGAAGCTTACGGAACATCTCGATACCTGTTACAGTAGTCTTTGTTGTCTCGTCCTTAATACCAACGATTTCAACTTCCTCATTTACATGAAGAACACCACGCTCTACTCTACCAGTTGCTACAGTACCACGACCTGTAATTGTGAAAATATCCTCGATAGGCATAAGGAATGGCTGATCAGTTGCACGCTGTGGGTCTGGAATAAAGCTGTCAACAGCTTCCATAAGTTCCATAATCTTGTCTCCCCACTCACCATTCGGATCTTCAAGAGCCTTAAGAGCAGAACCCTTAATAATTGGGCAACCTTCAAAACCATACTCTTCAAGGTTTTCTGTAACTTCCATCTCTACTAATTCAATAAGCTCTTCGTCATCAACCATATCACACTTGTTAAGGAAAACAACGATATAAGGAACGTTAACCTGACGAGAAAGCAGGATATGCTCCTTTGTCTGAGCCATAACACCGTCAGTAGCAGCTACTACAAGAATAGCACCATCCATCTGAGCAGCACCAGTAATCATGTTCTTTACATAGTCAGCATGGCCTGGGCAGTCAACGTGTGCATAATGTCTCTTCTCGGTTTCATACTCAACGTGAGCGGTAGAAATTGTGATACCACGTTCTCTCTCTTCTGGAGCTTTATCGATATTCTCGAAATCTACGGCAGCATTACCTGCAACTCTCTCAGAAAGAGTCTTTGTGATAGCAGCTGTTAATGTTGTCTTACCGTGGTCTACGTGACCAATCGTACCAATGTTACAATGGGGTTTAGTTCTTTCAAACTTTTCTTTAGCCATTTTTAATTATCCTCCTTTAATTCATAGGCATATCCGCCTAAACACTTCCAGTCATGCCACCTGTGGCAGCACAAACATTATCATGAAATACATTTCCCCTCGCTGCAGTTCGCCAAATGCATATAAAAATATATGCACCTGACTTGCCACTTTGTGGGAATAAACACATTATGGGCACTATTATATTGCATATTCAGCGATATTTCAAGTGCTTTTCCATATTACATCTACGAATTTACTATATTCAATTCTAACAAAATGTCGAAAAAAGCAAAAATATTTTTTTCTTTTTTCTCCTCATTATATCTGATAAACAGACTAATTAATTTGTATATCTTTACACAAATTAATTACCATTCTTTGCTGCAAGTACCTTGTCCTGTACATTCTTTGGACACTGTGCATACTTCTCAAAGAACATAGAGTAGTTACCACGTCCCTGTGTTGTGGAACGAAGCTCTGTGGAGTAACCAAACATCTCTGCCAATGGCACAAATGCTCTTACAATCTTACCACCACCAAGGTCATCCATACCTTCAATCTGTCCGCGCTTTGCATTCAGACTTCCGATAACATCACCCATATACTCTTCTGGCATGGTTACTTCAACCTTCATAATTGGCTCAAGCAATACTGGATTCCCCTTCTTCATCGCATCCTTGAATGCCATGGAACCGGCAATATGGAATGCCATTTCACTGGAATCGACTTCATGGTAAGAACCATCCCATACAGTAGCGTGTACACCAAGTACAGGATATCCACCAAGAATACCAGCCTGTGCAGCCTCTTCAATACCCTCGCCGACTGCTGGAATATACTCTTTAGGAATTGCACCGCCGACTACAGTAGAGTCAAACTTGAATGTCTCCTCGCCATTAGGGTCCATCGGCTCAAACTTAACCTTACAATGTCCATACTGACCACGTCCACCAGACTGCTTTGCATACTTACTGTCTACATCAACAGGAGTGGTAAATGATTCTTTATAAGAAACCTGTGGAGCACCAACATTTGCTTCTACCTTAAATTCGCGAAGCAGACGGTCAACGATAATTTCAAGATGGAGCTCACCCATACCTGCAATAATTGTCTGTCCGGTTTCCTGATTTGTATGAGCACGGAAAGTAGGATCTTCTTCTGCAAGTTTTGCCAAAGCTTCACCCATCTTACCCTGTCCATCTTTCGTCTTTGGCTCAATCGCAAGCTCGATAACCGGCTCAGGGAATTCCATAGACTCTAAGATAACCGGATGCTGTTCATCACAGATTGTATCACCTGTTGTAGTAAGCTTAAATCCTACTGCTGCAGCGATATCTCCAGAATATACCTTATCTAACTCTTCTCTCTTATTTGCGTGCATCTGCAAAATACGTCCTACACGCTCTTTCTTATTCTTCGTAGCATTTAATACATAAGAACCTGAATTTAAAGTTCCTGAATAAACTCGGAAGAATGCAAGCTTACCAACAAATGGGTCAGCCATAATCTTAAATGCCAGTGCTGAGAAAGGCTCATCATCAGAAGAATGGCGGCTAACTTCATTACCATCTTCATCCACACCTGTGATATCAGGAATATCAGTTGGTGCAGGCATATACTCTAAAATCGCATCCAAAAGCTTCTGTACGCCCTTATTTCTGTAAGCAGAACCACAGCATACAGGAACTGCCTTACACTCACAGGTAGCCTTACGAAGAGCAACCTTCATATCATCAACTGCAGGCTCTTCTCCCTCCAGATAAACCATCATTAAGTCATCATCAAGGTCACAGATTTTTTCCACAAGTTCTGTGTGGTACTCCTCTGCCTGCTCCTTCATATCCTCAGGAATCTCTGTAATTGTGATATCCTCACCCTTGTCATCATTATAGATATATGCTTCCATCTCAAACAAGTCAATGATTCCCTTAAATTCATCTTCCTTACCAATTGGTAACTGAAGCATAATCGCATTTTTTCCTAATCTCTCACGAATCTGATCTACAGCTCCGAAGAAATTAGCACCTAAAATATCCATCTTATTAATGAAAGCCATTCTAGGTACGTTATATGTGTCAGCCTGCCGCCAAACATTCTCTGACTGAGGCTCAACACCACCCTTAGCACAGAAGACACCAACTGCACCATCAAGTACACGAAGGGAACGCTCAACCTCAACTGTGAAGTCTACGTGTCCTGGTGTATCAATAATGTTGATACGGTGTTCCAATGCGCCATCTTTAAGCTTTGCATGATCTTCCATTGTCCAGTGACAAGTGGTAGCTGCAGATGTGATTGTAATACCTCTTTCCTGCTCCTGCTCCATCCAGTCCATAGTAGCAGTACCTTCATGAGTATCACCAATCTTATAATTAACACCGGTATAATATAAGATACGCTCTGTAAGCGTTGTCTTACCTGCATCAATATGAGCCATGATACCGATATTTCTTGTTCTCTCAAGTGGATATTCTCTTCCAGCCAAGACTCTTTACCTCCTAATTTAATACAAATATGATATGCAGTACACCGGCTTACCAGCGGTAATGTGCGAAAGCCTTATTAGCTTCTGCCATCTTATGCATATCCTCTTTTCTCTTAACGGCTGCACCCGTATTGTTTGCAGCATCTAAAATCTCATTAGCAAGTCTTTCCTTCATGGTCTTCTCACCTCTTTTACGTGAGAACATCGTTAACCAACGAAGAGCCAAAGCCTGTCTTCTGTCAGGTCTTACCTCGATTGGTACCTGATAGGTTGCTCCACCAATACGTCTGGCCTTTACTTCAAGCTGTGGCATAATATTATTCATAGCCTCTTCAAACACTTCCAAAGCATCCTTACCAGACTTTTCTGCTACCTGCTCAAATGCACCATAAACGATTTTCTGGGCAACACCCTTCTTACCATCTAACATAACGTTGTTAATTAATTTCGTAACAACTTTATTCTTGTAAACAGGATCTGCTAATACATCTCTTTTCTGAATATGTCCTTTACGTGGCACGTTACTTCCCTCCTTAATAATCATTAATTCATCGGTACTCACGATACTCTGTGTCCGCACCAGGTTAATTGGTAAAATTAATCCGGCACTTCCCCAAATTAGTGAATATTACTTCTTAGGTCTCTTTGCTCCATACTTAGAACGGCCCTGCTTTCTATTTGCAACACCTGCTGTATCGAGCGTACCACGTACGATATGATATCTTGTACCTGGCAAGTCCTTTACTCTTCCACCACGGATAAGAACAACGCTATGCTCCTGTAAGTTATGTCCCTCACCTGGGATATAGCTTGTTACTTCGATACCGTTAGAGAGACGAACTCTGGCAGTTTTTCTAAGAGCTGAATTAGGCTTCTTAGGTGTAGCTGTACGAACTGCAGTACAAACACCTCTCTTCTGAGGAGAGCTCTGTGCTACAACCTTCTTATTAAGAGAATTGTAAGAGTACTGAAGTGCAGGAGAAGTAGACTTCTTTGTAGAAACCTTTCTTCCTTTTCTAACTAACTGGTTAAATGTTGGCATTAATTTCACCTCCTATGATTAGATTTTTTACTCCTTTTTATGCACGCAAAATCGGTTACAGTTCACTTCGTAACAATAACCCAAAATGCACACTCAGTCAGTATAACTCCGGGGTGTGCACTTGTCAAGCAATATTTTGTTCATTCTATTATGTTGTTACTATTCACAGTAACTCTATTATTTCAATTTTATTACCTTTATTTTCGAATTCTGAATCAAAAAATAGCGGTTTTGTTTTTTACTTGGAAAGAAATAACTGATTCTATTTTTTATTTTTTTATCAAATTTTTTCACTCCGTTAATCCGGTAAATCATGCAGTGCTCATTAGAATTTAATAAAATCTCATCTCCTCTTATCTGTACTTTTGTATATGTACCTGAAATAGTAGTTGACAATTTTTCTTTGGCATGAATGTCATAAACTTTCATACGCGCATTGTCATCATCATTTTTTAAAATCACGCCCACATACTCCTCACTGATAAATGCACTCTGTATCTCATCCGAAAATTCTTTCTGTCCTGCCTCTTCCGGCTGCCGCATATTCTCCCACAGGTAAAATCCCTTTTCTCCAAACAGGCATACAGTTGCATCATCCATAAAACGTACTTCTGAAATTATGAGTCCATCATAATTATGGGCGCCTACCAGGCAATTTGCATTTTTCCCAACCTCCGTAAAATTATAAAAAGTAACCCGGCTCTGAGCGATTCCCGTTGTAACACACAGATACGAGACAACAACACTGCTTCCATCCGGCGACAAATCCAAACTGACAGGATAACCATCTTCTACGTTCGTAGGTATCTCCGCAAGCAGTGTTCCCGATTTGTCAAATGGATTATACAATGCGATTGTATTAGAAGATACTTCTTCCATTAAGACTGCAATCACCCCCTGCTTGGAAACACGTACTTGTACGATTGGATAATCTACTGTAAATTCCGTTCCCGTTCCTGTCCCCTTGTTAACATAAAGTGATTTCCCACCAATATCTGCAATCACTGCACTTTTTTCGCAGGTATCCACACTGGGGTTTGCCATATCATAACTCCCACTCCAAATAGAATTTCCTTTCTGGTCTACTGCTGTCACTCCATCCCTGTCATACCGCAGAATCCCTTCCTGATAAGACATGTAAGACATCGAATCCCCGCTCTTAACATATACAGATTTTTCAACTTTATAGGAACTGTACTGCCTGTTAATAAACCAGTGAAAGCCAAGATAAAAAATCGCTGCACACACTGCAATGCATGCCGCTGCCGTTATCACAAATATTATTTTTCTCTTTCGCTGCTCCTTTAGTGCAATAATATCAAAGGAACGTCCAATCAAACTTTCCATGACTCTTCCTCAGTTTCTATTCGTTATGCCTTGCATTATAACCCATCCTTTCAAACAACGCAACTGCAACACAAAAAGTTCAAATTTAATTCTTACTTTTTCTTTTGCCTTTCTTCTTCTGCATAATCCGGCAAAAGGATTCTCTGCCCCTGCCTGATTTTATCCCCGTCCTTGATATTGTTCTTTTTCTTCACCTTTTCCAAATACGCCAATGTATGATACTGCCGCCAGACAATCTGACTCAAAGTATCCCCTTCCTGTACAATATAGCTTGACATTACTACTGGCTTTGAAACCGGCTTCGGCTTTTTTGTCGTCTTTGGCTCCGGTGATGGTACAGCAGTGCTTTTTTCCGGAGCCTGCGTCTGCTTCACAACAGGACTTTTTTGGGGTATCGCAGTGGGCTGTAGCGTTGGTTTTAATGCTTCCTCCAGCTTTTTCTTATCCGTCTCTTCTATATCTTCTTGCTTTTTAGTTTCCTTTCCGTCTGCCGGCTTGTCCGTTTCTTTTTCATCATCCGGTTTTTCTGTCACATTTGTGGCAGCATTTGATAAGGTTTCAATCGTTTTTTCCAGACTGTCAATTTTTTTCGTACTCTGTATCAGTAAGTTCGCCCCTAACAGCGCTAACACAGCTAACAATACCCCGACGCTATACATTGCAAGTTTTTTCGTATCCTTCTGCACTCCGTTACGCTGTATTACAGTTCGTACATTTGCCGTTACTTTATCCTGATAGGTTGATTCAAAGCTCTTCTTAGGTTGTCCACGCAGCATAAACTCCTGCATCTGCGGATTTTTTTCATAATAAATCATATATCCCGGAAGTTCTTTTAATTCGCCATTTTCCCATCGGAAAACCTTCTCCTCCTTCTCACCCAAATCCTCCATAAAAAAGATTTTTCCTTCCTGAGAAAAATGCTTTTTCTGTATCTGCCTGATTGCATTGTCCATATGGCTGTTCCAAAGGCTGACTCCACATCCCCATCCAAGTACTTCTGCACCCGGAAAATGCTTCGATCCAAGTTCATAAATCTCCTGCCACTTTTCCGAATTAAAGTTATGGTTTTCTTTTAAAATGTCTAACTCAACCTCAATTGCACCATATATAAAACCCACATCACGGGCCTTGTCTTCCCCTCTTTTTCCTACCAGAATGACAAGAGCCTTGTCCTGCTTTTTCCGAAAGACCTGATGTATGTAGGTTACGACATAATCTTCTATGTATACTCGGTTCTTTTCCGGCTGCTCCCCCATCTGGCGTATATTTTCCGGTAATCTGTTAAATCTATATCCCTTGTCTGTCTGCTTGTCTGTCTGCTTGTCCGCACTCATATCTTTATTCTGATTCTCCATTGCCACACACCTTTCCAATCCTATAAATACTAGAATTGTAGCACACGGATTTCCCGGAATTTGTCGAAAAGAGAGAGCATTTCCATTTATTTCCTCTATATAATTCGACACTAGTGTGCTGACCGCATTATATTTAGCTGAATTTCGCAGAATATTTTTCTGAGAGTGCTGTTTCACAAACGCAGGCGTAGCGGGCTACGCTGAGGCTTGGGGAATAGTGCTATCAGGAAAATAGGCAAGGAAGTTTAGCTAAATATAAACGTGTCAGTACACTAGTACAACGAATATTGCAGATAAATGGTTTGAATTTCTTTTTTTGGGAAACACTTACTATAAGCCGCAAAATTCGCTTGAAAAAATATTTAAGAAATGGAGAATATAAATGGATATATTAAAGAAAAGAAAGACTTTCTTTTTAGAAGACAGCCTTTCCGAATCCGAACAACTATACTATTATAATGTGCAGCAAAGACAGGCACAAATGGAATTTTCGACGCAAATCCGAAAATTAAAGAAATATATTCAAAACATCAACCGTACCCCTGTCTTCTTATGTATTGGCTCTGACCGGGCTACCGGTGACTGCTTTGGCCCCCTGATTGGTGAAAAGCTCACTCATAAATTCGCATCCAGTAAAACTCCGTCTGCAATGCCTATCGTTTATGGCACTTTGCAGACTCCTGTTCATGCTGTCAACCTCTCAAATGTTATAAACCAGATTCAAAATACATTTTATCATCCGTTCATTATTGCAGTGGATGCCTCTCTCGGTATCAGACAGCATATTGGATATATCACTCTTGGAAACGGTCCTCTGCTTCCAGGAATTGGTGTCCAGAAAGAACTTCCACATATTGGTAATGCAGCAATTACAGGCATCGTAAACCTTGCCGGAAAGAACAGCCATACAACCCTTCAGACAACACGCTTATCTACAGTTATGGAATTAGCTGATTTTGTTGTTAAAGGAATTTCCTCTGTTTACCATTAAAAAGGGTTGAGCCTTCCCGTAAGTTAAAAAAATATGCTGCATCACATATCCACTCTTCCTTCTAAGGCACGGTAAAGAGTAACCTCATCAATGTATTCCAAATCTCCCCCCGCAGGCACGCCGCTGGCAATCCGGCTTACTTTAATCCCCAAAGGCTTAACCAGCTTACTGATATAAGTTGCCGTTGTATCTCCTTCCAGATTCTTATTGGTTGCTACGATTACTTCATCCACATCCCCCTGCAGCCTTACCATCAGCTCACTCAGCCGGATATCCTGCGGTCCAATTCCCGCCATAGGCGAAATTGCTCCATGCAGCACATGGTATACCCCATCAAATTTACCTGTCTTTTCATAAGCTGCCAAGTCTCTTGGATTTTCCACGACCATAATCTGACGGTGGTCGCGTTTTGGATTACTGCAGATTGGACAGCATTCATCATCTGTGTATGTACAGCACTCCTTGCAATAGCGCACATTTTTCTTTGCACTGACCATAGCAGCAGACAACCCCTCTACCTGCTCTGCAGGCATATTTAAAATATGAAATGCAAGACGCTGTGCTGACTTTGCACCAATTCCCGGCAAATGGGATAACTGTTCCACCAGATTACTAATCTGGGTACTATAAAAGTCCATGCTAGAACATTCCCCCCAGTCCTCCCAGACCGCCGGTCAACTGCTGCATCATTTCACTGTTTTCTTCTTCCATTTTACGAAGTGCCTCATTTGTTGCTGCAACAATTAAATCTTCTAACATTTCAATGTCATCCGGGTCCACAACTTCCTCTGTAAGTTTTACAGAAAGGATTTCTTTTTTGCCGGATACACGTACGGTAACAGCTCCGCCTCCGGCAGTTGCCTCCCATTCCTTTTCTTCAAATTCTTTTGACTTTTCTTCCATCTGACGCTGCATCCTCTGTGCCTGCTTCATCAAATTATTCATATTTCCAGGCATTGCACCACCTGGAAATCCACCACGCTTTGCCATAAATCCTTTTCCTCCTATTTGGGTTTCTATTTATATAATCATTGTTCACAGCCATTCTAAACATCCTGCATAAAACCTTCGCACTTCGTAAAACCAATTGTGGTAAATTAACTATTGGTATTCAATATTATCAAAATGAATCAGCTTTGAAATATCTTCATATTCCTCATTCACAGAAACATCTACCGTTCTGGTTTCTAACGTAACCCTCTTGCCAAGCAGATTCTGAATCACTTCTCCCAGACAGTTCAGCTC
The DNA here is from genome assembly GCA_947643145.1 of uncultured bacterium. GTDB lineage: Bacteria > Bacillota > Clostridia > Lachnospirales > Lachnospiraceae > Butyribacter. The sequence goes on from CANRVD010000021.1 coordinate 10,482, forward strand.
CTGTTTCTCATTCTGCAAAAAGAAATCCTCTGCCAACTTGTCAGTAAACTGCAGCAGAAGAGCTCCTTTGTCCGATACTATCTTCTTCGCCTGGGAAAGCATATTTTCTCCCGGCTGGCCATATACAAACAATACCTCACTCCACCGCTTAAGCACTTCTTCTATATCCTCCGGCAGTGCTGTTGGCAAAATCTTTGGATGCACCAGCTCTTCTGCCTGCACTTTTTGTTCTGTTCCTGCCAAAGTATGACTGGCTGCTGCTGGGATTGACTGCTCCAATTGCTTTTCAATCACAGACAGACGGTTCGACAATGATGCCAAATCCTGCGTTTCATCCATCTGCGGCTTACATAACTTAATCAGGGTTACTTCCGTCAGCACTCGTTTCTGTGATGAATACCGTATCTGATTTGCCAAATCCGATAATATACGAATATACCGTATTAATGTATCAACGTCAACCATTTTTCCCTCATCAAGCATCTGCTCTAACTGCTCTTTTGATACATCTAACAGTTCGCTGCCCCCTTCCGCAGCGTCTGCTAACATCAGACCACGAAGATACCAGACAAACTCATTGATAAACTGGTTTAAATCACGTCCACACATCATCATTTCTTCTACCAGCCCGATACAGCCAACAACATCTGATGAAACAATATACCGGAACATCCTGCTATATACCACTGTATCCACAGCACCAAGCACTTCCAGCGCTCTTTCATAGGTAAGCTCCTGACCGAGATAAAAGGCAATACACTGGTCTAACAGACTTAGTGCATCACGCATGGAACCATCTGCCAACTTTGCCACATAGCGGAGAGCTTTTTCCTCCGCCTGCACCTTCTCTTTATCCACCAGTTCCCTAAGCCTTGCCTTTATTGTTTCTATGGAAATTCTTCGAAAGTCATACCGCTGGCATCTGGAATGAATGGTAATCGGTATCTTGTGCGGTTCTGTTGTCGCAAGAATAAATATTACATAAGACGGCGGTTCCTCTAATGTTTTGAGCAGCGCATTAAATGCACCCGTAGACAACATATGCACCTCATCTATAATATAGACTTTGTACTTTCCCTCTGCCGGAGAATACTGTACCTCTTCTATAATGTCTCTGATATTGCCTACGCCATTATTAGATGCAGCATCAATTTCAATGACATTCATCGAAGTCTGATGGTTAATCTTCCTGCATATTTCGCATTCATTACACGGATTGCCATTTACAGGATTCTGGCAGTTCACCGCCTTTGCAAGTATCTTTGCAACCGTAGTTTTTCCGGTTCCCCTTGTTCCGCAAAAAAGATATGCATGGCCGATACGTTCTGTCTGAATCTGATTTCGTAGTGTTGTTACAATATGCTCCTGCCCTTTAACATTATCAAATTCCCCTGGCCTGAATTTCCGGTACAGTGCCGTATAAGCCATAACTGCCTCCTCCTTTAGTCACCAAAACTGATTCCAAGTCCCTTTGCTTCCCTGATAATGGTAGAATCAGGATTTACCATCTTAAGCTTTCCTGCCACATCCTCAAGCGGTACCGGAACGATTTCACCATCTCTGAAACCAACCATATAACCATATTTTTCTTCAATAATCAAACGTGCTGCTGCTGCACCCAGACGGCTGGAAATCACCCTGTCATATGGACATGGAGCACCACCCCTCTGTGTATGCCCCGGAACGGTAATACGTACTTCCTGCCCGGTTCTATCCTGAATTTCCTTTCCAATCTGATAAGAAATGGATGGGAATGGATTATTCTTTCTCTTTGCCTTCAATTCCTTCTTGGACAAAGCTGCATCCTCTTTGGAAATAGCCCCCTCTGCAACCGCCAGAATGGAGAAACGCTTTCCTTCCTTCGTCCTCTTTTCCAGTGCCTTTGCAATGGATTCAATATCATATGGAATCTCTGGAAGCAGGATAATATCTGCACCACCTGCAATTCCTGCATGAAGTGTCAGCCAGCCAACCTTATGCCCCATTACTTCTACAATAAATACACGACCATGAGAAGCTGCTGTTGTATGGATGCTGTCAATGGCTGTTGTCGCAATATCTACTGCACTCTGAAATCCAAATGTAATATCTGTTCCCCAGATATCATTGTCAATTGTCTTTGGCAGCGTTACAACATTACATCCCTCTTCTCTTAAAAGGTTTGCTGTCTTATGCGTTCCATTTCCACCAAGGATGACAATACAGTCCAGATTCCATTTTCTGTAATTCTCCTTCATTGCCTCTACCTTATCCAGCCCATTCTCGTCCGGAGTACGCATCGCTTTAAACGGCTGTCTGGATGTTCCGATAATCGTTCCACCCTCCGTTAAGATGCCTGAAAAATCTCTGGACTGTAATAACCGGTAATTTCCGTAAATCAACCCCTTATAACCTTCCAGAATTCCATAGATTTCTACATCTGGATACATCTGATACAACGTCTTTGCAACTCCACGCATCGTTGCATTTAAACTCTGGCAATCGCCACCACTTGTCAAAAATCCAATTCTTTTCATAACAACTCCTACCTTTCCTTATAATGTAACAACTAGTACACCTTCCGCAAAAACTATCCTAATTTTACCATACCACAAAGGTATTGCGCAAATTATTTTCGCCTCTTCAGTACTTTATCTGCTTCCTCCAGCTCCTTCTCCCGCTTTGGGGAATATCCCCATTTACGGTTTGCAATAACATGTACCACAGCATATCCCAAAAGCACAATAACTATCACAAAAAAGAGCGTTCGAACAGATACAATCATTGTTCCTGCCACAACTATTTTCATTTTCCATTTCCTATCCTGCAAAAAAGCCAAAGAACTAAAGTTCTTCGCTTTTTGTTGGCATACCACTACATTCCGGGCAATTTCCTATCCCGAAAAAACCCCCAAGGCTAAAAACCTTCAGCCTTGGGAGCAAATACTTTTATTATAATTTCCAAATATCCTGATTATACTGCGCAATCGTCCTGTCTGATGAGAAGAACCCAGCCTTGCTGATGTTTGCAAGCATCTTCTTTGCCCATTCCTCACGGTTCTCATAATCAGCAAATGCCTGCTCTTTCACCTTGATATAATCCTTAATATCTAATAGTGTCATAAACCAGTCCTTCGTAACAAGCTCCATATAAAGACGGATTAAGCTCTTCTTATCACCTACTGAAAACATTTCCTTACTGATAATAAAGTCTACCAGCTTTGCAATCTCTGCATCGTTATCGTAAAACTTCTCAGAGGAGTAATCAGTTTTTGCATAGTGCTCAATAACCTCATTACTTGACTCACCAAAGATATAGATATTCTCATCTCCAACAAACTGATGAATCTCTACATTAGCACCGTCTTCCGTACCAATCGTAACCGCACCGTTTAACATGAATTTCATATTGCCGGTTCCGCTTGCCTCCTTGGAAGCCAAAGAAATCTGCTCAGAAATATCTGCTGCCGGAATCACCTTTTCTGCATACGTAACATTATAGTTTTCCAGCATTACCACCTGCAGGTACGGACTAACCTCGGCATCTTTCTTAATCACCTCTGACAGACAGAGAATCAAATGGATAATATCCTTCGCTATCGTATATGCCGGAGCTGCCTTTGCACCAAAAATCATGGTAATTGGTGTTTTTGGCTTATTGCCTGCCTTAATCTGCATATATTTGTAAATAATATACAGTGCGTTCATCTGCTGTCTCTTATACTCATGCAGACGCTTTACCTGTACATCAAAAATAGAGTTTTCCCGAATAGTAATACCCTCTTTTTTCAGAAGATACTCCTTGAACTGCGCTTTCTTTTCTGCCTTAATATCAAGAAGCTTCTTTAAATCAGAAGAATTTCCTGCAGCGGCAGCAAGCTTTTCAAGTTCAGCAGCATCTTTCTTATATCCTGCCCCAATCTTTTCTGTAATAAAGTCAGATAACTCATGGTTACAGTGAAGAAGCCAGCGGCGGAATGTAATACCATTTGTCTTATTATTAAACTTATCTGGATAGATATCTTTAAACGGCTTTAATTCACTATCCTCCAAAATCTGTGTATGAAGGGCAGCTACGCCATTTACACTGAATCCATAATGGATATCTATATGTGCCATGTGTACACGCTCTTCCTTGTCAATAATGTACACCCTCTCATCCTGATATTTCTCTTTAACCTTGACATCCAGCATTTTAATAATCGGAATCAACTGCGGTACAACTCTGTCTAAGAACCAGAGCGGCCATTTTTCCAATGCTTCTGCAAGAATCGTATGATTGGTATAAGCACACATTCTGGAAACAATAGAAATCGCATCATCCATTGAAATTCCACGGTTATTTAAAAGACGAATCATCTCCGGAATCACCATAGTAGGATGGGTATCATTAATCTGGATTACCGCATATTCCGGCAAGTCATAGAGATTACTTCCCTTTGCAACCGCTTCATCTATAATCAGCTGCGCTGCATTGCTTACCATAAAATACTGCTGGTAAATTCTAAGAAGCTGGCCCTGATAATCGCTGTCATCAGGATACAGGAATAAAGTAAGGTTCTTTGTCACATTGTCCTTATCAAAATAAATACTTCCCTGGTGTACAATCGAATCATCGACCGTATCCAAATCAAACAGCTTTAATGTATTACACTGGTTGTCATAACCTGTTACATCAATTTCATACATAACAGACTGCACCTTATTGCCGCCAAGAAGCACCGGATAGCTTACGTCTGTACGGCGAAGCCAGCTTTTATCTGTTATCCATGGATTTGGCACTTCTTTTTGAAGGTTTTTGTCAAACTCCTGCTTAAAAAGTCCAAGATGGTAATTGAGTCCAATGCCATCTCCCGGAAGCCCGAGCGTAGCAATGGAATCCAAAAAACAGGCTGCCAAACGTCCAAGACCACCATTTCCCAAAGAAGGTTCCTTTTCAATTTCTTCAATTTCTGCCATGCTCTTCCCATGACGCTTCAAAGCATCCGCAACCTGCCCATAAATCCCCAGATTAATCAGATTGTTTGATAACAGCTTACCAATCAAAAATTCAGCCGAAATATAATAAATCTTTTTCTTTCCCTGAATTCTTCCCTTCTGCTGCATAATATCCTTCGTCAACTGCAGCAGTTCAAAATAAATCTCCTGATTACTTCCCTTTGAAGCAATGCGTTCTACTTCATTCTCGTACATATTAGTCCTCCATTCCCAAGTAATAGAAATCACGCTTTGCAAAATTTCTATTGCCATAAATTATAAAACATGTAAAATCGCACTATCTCTTATATTACCATATTTTACCTAAAAATACACCCTCAAAGTACAAATTTCATGTTACTATTTACGACTGATTTCAGAAATCAAACAAACTCATGTAGCATTCACGACTTTTTTAATCCGGCCAGCCACAAAATTCTCTTACGATGTTTTCCCTGCTTTGACCAGATATGCTGCTCTGCTGCCAAAATCCGTTCACAAAATGCTTCAAACTCTTCTTCGCCTACTTCTTCCATTGCAAATGCTGCCTTTTGCACCGTCTGCTTAAATTCATCCCAGGCATCTGACGGATAGATTGCCACACAGGCATATGCTACACGCCGGCACCAGTCATTTTCGTGCATTTTATCAATATTACGCATTCCACACAGCTTTAGGAAATATAAGAAATATTCCACACGAATTTTGATATATTCATTTCTGTTTCTTCTATTATAGAGAAGCTCCCTGCGATACTTCACAGCCTGAAAACGAAGATACAAAATCCTTCCGGCAAATGCGAACAGACAGATGAACATGATACTGCCAGCAACTATAGCAGCCTGTACTATTGTATTATTCTTTCCCATTAACAATTTATCATTCTGGTTAACATTCTGTTTTGCTTTCTCTGTTGGCTTTGGTGTCGCAGTTGGTTTCTTTGTCGGCGCAGGTTTTGTCGCTTTCGGCTTTTCTGTATTTTTTACAGGTGTCGGTGTCGGCGTCGGTGTTGGTGTTGGTAAACCTGTCCCTTCAATATTTCCTCCTGTCTGACTTCCACCCGGTGTCATATCCACCGGATACCATCCAGCATTCTCACCTACAAATACCTCTGTCCATGCATGGGCATCGGAATCCAAAATTTCTGCTGTATAGGAACCGTCCTCATTTTCCTGAAACATATCGGGCGTCACCTTAAATCCCGAAACATAGCGTGCCGCAATCTTTTTTGCCCGTAACATAAGCGTTCCTGCCGTAGCAAAATGCTCACAATACCCCTTCTTTGACTCCAGTAGAAAATACTCCGCATAATCCTTTCCTGCCGGAAGCCCAGGCAAATCCAGACTGTATTCTGCCTGCTGTTCTAAAATCATTTGAATTACCAGGGCAGCTGCAAGGCTCTCTCTCCATATATTTACTTCTGACGCCACACTTCCATTGCCTGATGTAATCCGGTAACCATCCATAAATTCCTTTAACTTACGCACAGTCCCATCTGGTATCTTAGCATAATTTTCCGAAATATATGCAATATACTTGTCCCTATAATACCGGCTTAGTGCCATCGTATTAACAGCCTCTTGTTCTAAAACAGTTTCCTGCCCATAAGTAACCTCAAATTCCTGATAACTTCTCCTAACCTGTTCTGTTATATCATTATAATTATATTCTCCGATATTATAGCAATTTAATCTGTAAAAATTTTCATCTTTTAAAAATCCATTTTCCCCATCCAAAGAAATGCAGTTTTCCTTTCTTGCATTTTCAAGGCTTGTAATGTCCGAAAAATATGGTACATATGCATAATTTCCCCATTTCCCCCTTCCAACATACTCTAAACTCACCGTCATTTTTCTTCTCTGGTATCCCTTTAGTACACTGTCCACATTTTCCCTTGTTATATAATAATCCAAAAAATCATAGCTGCTGTTCCAAATGCTGATATCTACATTATCCATTGTTACCTGTTTATGCAGTTTCTCTGTTTCGCATGGACTCCATTTGCCATTCTGATAACTTCCACCCACAAATCCTCTCAAAAAAAAGCTGCTGGTAGGCTTATACGGCACCGTCATCCGCATCACTGTCTGATACTTATAGCGTGGTGCCTCGTTTGTCATCTCTCCAGTACTGTCAACTCCTATTCTTCCCCTGATTAGCTGTGTTCCACGATTAATCGCGCGCTTTACTTCCATTTCCATCTTATGCTGTCTATTAAGATACTCGTCTGAATGGCTTAAAATTTTGTCTTCCTGCCGGATTCCTGCGAGTTTTGCTATAACCAGTCCCAGTATCAGAATCGTCGTAAGTACAAGATAGACCGGCAAAACTCCCATTTTCCGCCTGACTCTCTTCTGTACAAAAAAATGCTTTCCACCCTTTTCCTGCCGTGCCACCCATGAATATGCCAACACCGTACCCACCGCTAAAAAACTCACTGCTTTTCCATCTGGTGCATTCCCCACTAAAAGCCCCAATGCCACAACCAGATAAACCGGAGTCATCCCGTACGTCCGGCTATGCAGACGAAACAAGAAGAAACTGATAAACACAGCAAAAAAAATCCCAAAAATCCGTAAAAGAGTATTCGAATCCATGGCATGAAACGCACCATGGGTACTTGGATAATTTAGCAGCAGCTTCCCATTATACGCCATAGACTTATTATTAATATAATATAAGAATATTTGGAATTCCCGTTCCAATGATGCAAAATTCACTACACCAAAAATTGTCAGCAGCAGCCCGCCTGCTACCGAGAACAGGACAGCATATTTTCTTTTCAACTGCACAATAAAAAAAAGCACAATGCCTGCTATCAGAATTGCCGGAAAAATATGCCTGCCTGTCCTAATCTGGCAGCCAAATGCTGAACAAAAGCTAAACAACATTCCCATCAGAAGACAAAACAGGCTAATCCAAGGTATTATTAGATTTTTCTTTTCCATAATGCCACCTCGTTTGCTTTTCATTTACTTCCTTATCTCAATCTTATAAGTAGATTTCCTGCATGGAAAGGCTTTTCTCCAAATTGTCCGTATCATATGATATCTCGTTTTCACTATTACATATCAAATGAAGGCCCCAGTCCAATACCAGTTTATCTGCAAGCACTCCCTCACGGTATCTCTGGTAATACGCTTCTTCTATAAAATAATCCTTGGGATATTGTCCGATACCGTCAATTTTCATCAGAAGACGGTAGATATCCTCTTCTTTTTCCACGCGGAAACGAAGCACATCCTCTTCCTCTTTATCATACCATATCACATAGTGTATACACTGCTTCTGTGCCATACTTTTTGAAACCGAGAGCAGTACCGAAAAGAACTTGTCCCGCTGCTGCAGCAGGCTTTTCCTCTTCTCCGCCCTTTCCTCCGGTATATTGATAAAAAGAAGTACCGGACAACTGATTACCGGTAAATAATCTCTAACCATTAATTCATCCGCTTTCGCAGTAAGCTTCCAGTGAATACTGCGGATTTTATCTCCCGGCTGGTATTCCCGTATCTGAAACTGCTCCGCCACTGTTTCATCCATAACATTTCTGCCAAGCAAAAATCTCTCCTGCTCTTCCACCAGAAAATTCGTTTTATCACTTATTTCAATCGGGACTTCATAAATTGCTGGCAGGACAACAATCTCTTCCTTTCCCTGATACATTTCTTTCGGAACCGAAAGTGCCAGTAACCCCAGCAAATCAAAACTCTTTGCCTTCACCAGCCTGATAACAGCCGTACCGCTGTATTTCGAATACCATTCCGCAGATATCACAGTTGTGCTGCATTCCTCACTTACTTTTCTCCCCTCAGCAGCCGCATAAAAAACCGTTTTTCTCTTTTTACGGAAAAGATTGTGCGTTTCCACCAGTTGGATGCTGATTTTTCCCGTTGGAAAAATACTGTAATTTTGAATTTTTATTTTTACGGGAACTTTCCTCCCACGCTCCGTCATGCTAAGCGGAGCCTCCAAAGAAATACGTATCTTAAACAGAACCAAAAGGTTATACGCCAGAAGCATCACCACCAGAACAATTTCTATAAACCCAAGATAAATAAATGCTTTACTTTTATAAATGACTGCAATATAAAAAGTAGCCGCCACACAAACCAAAAAATTAACCAGTCTGCCCATTCCCTGCTCTCCTATTTTTTTGCCGCCGGCATTTTTATTTGTTCCAAAACCTGCTCCAGCACATCCCTGACAGAGATATGCCCGGCCCTTGCTTTTGCATTCAAAAGGATTCGATGGGCAGAAACATCCATAAAAATTCCGGCAACGTCCTCTGGAATGACATAATTTCTTTTCCCTAAAAATGCCATCGCTTTTGCCATTCTGGTGAGCGCAATCGTTCCACGCGGGCTAATCCCAAGCTCAATATATGAATTTTCTCGGGTAGCCTGTACCAAAGTACAAAGGTAACGGTACACTTTATCATGAATAAAAACTTCTTCCACCTCATTCCTGATATTGATAAGTTCTTTTGCCGAAATAACGGCCTCAACCGCATCCACTGATATTCCATTGCCCTTCCCTTTTGCAATCGCAATTTCATCCTCCAAATCAGGATATCCCATCGTCATACAAAGCATAAACCTGTCAAGCTGCGACTCCGGCAGCATCTGGGTACCAATACTTCCTGCCGGATTTTCTGTTGCGATTACAATAAAAGGGTCCGGCACACTTCTTGTAATCCCATCTACCGTTACACTGTTCTCTTCCATTACTTCCAAAAGTGCAGACTGTGTCTTGGGCGAAGTCCTGTTAATCTCATCTCCCAAAAAGAGGTTGCACATTACTGCACCAGGCTGATATACAAAATTCCCTGTCTGCTTCTGATACATGGAAAAACCTAAAATATCGGAAGGCATTACGTCCGGCGTAAACTGTATTCGTTTACTCTCCAATGCCATTGCATTGGAAAATGCCAGGGCCAGTGTTGTTTTTCCGACACCCGGTATATCATCAATTAGAATGTGGCCGCTTGCCAAAATTGCTGCCATTGCCTTGCGGACACATTCTTCCTTCCCTATAATAACACGTTTCACCTGTTCCATCACAGAATCTACTTCTTGGTAATATATCTGATTCACCTCATGCATGCTTCTTTCCCCCTCTATATCACTTCTTTCTTATTATCTGTTGAACGTATTTCAACCCGTCCATTTGCTGGTGTAAAATACACTGTTCTGCCAACTTCTCCGCCTGTCACTTCCCTGACAATCGATACACCAAGCTTTCGTAACAATCTTCTGGCCTGTATCACATTTGCCTTACCAATATCCACTTCACTCATTGAGGTCTTATAGTTATACATCTTGGCACCGCCAACAAGCTTTACCTTCAAATTGCTCGCATCTGCCCCCATATTTTCCAGTCGGTTATATAAATCTAAAATCCCGGAATCAACATACTTTTCCGGCTGCACTACCGGATTAATATTCCGTGCAGAGGGAAGCATGGCATGAAGCATGCCTCCAAGCCCCTGCACTTCATCATACATACAGACTCCCACACAAGATCCAAGTGCATAGGTTACAATATCTTCCTCGCCTTTTGCAACCTTTATATCCCCAATTCCAACAACAATATCATTCAAGTCCATCCCCACTTTTCACAAACATTTGTTATAACCTAAACTAACAGGAATTATATACTGTTTTTACAGCTTATACAATGCTCCATACGCTGCACAAGCTCTGAAATCCTGACCTTCCCTATCCATACCAAAGGCATTCCACGCTGCCGGGCGGAAAATTTTATCCTCCGGTACATTATGCATGCACACCGGAATACGCAGAATCGACGCTAAAGTAATTAAATCAGCGCCAATATGTCCATAACTGATTGCACCATGATTTGCTCCCCAGTTATTCATCACATCATACGCTGTTTTAAATGCACCTTCTCCTGTCGTGCGTGGTGCAAACCAGGTACAAGGCCAAGTGTAATCTGTACGTTTCCAAAGTTTGTCAGAAACCTCCCAAGGAAGCTCTACTGTGTGTCCCTCGCAAATCTGGAGTACCGGGCCAAGTCCTTTTACCAGATTCAGACGTATCATAGTAACCGGCATGGTAGCCTTTGTCACGTAACGGGAAGAAAAACCACCGCCGCGGAAATAACCGTTATCCGCTTCACACCACTCTGTTGCTTCCAAACAGACTTTCTGGTCTTCCTCTGTCATTTCCCAGAATGGCTTCATCACACCATTGCCCTCACTATCTTTTACCTCACCGCAGGCATCCAGACAGGCAGCACCAGAATTAATCAAGTGAAGGAAGCCGCCTGACTCTTTTGCCACACCCTCTAATTCATAACCAGTCGCTTTTTTCACTGCGTCAGGGCTCCAATATGTGCGGACATCTGCAAAAATCTGTGCACGTCCGGTCAAAAGCTTCATAAAAAGCATTCCTATTCCATTTAAAACATCATTTTCTGTTGCAAGAATATATGGCTCCCTCGCTCCGTTCCAGTCAAAGGAAGAATTTAATACTGCTTCTGCAAAATCCCCATTTGGATAGAAATCTGTCCACTGACGCTGACCCTGGAATCCCGCAGCAATCGCATTATGCCCTACCGCCTCTTCCTCTCTTCCTGCCGGAAGATTTGCATTGCCATTCATTAAATCTTTAATAATGCAAGCCATCTTAACAACAAATTCCCAGTCACGTTCCTTCTGTTCATCTGTTCTTTTTACAAACTCAGGATTTTTATCCCAGCCTTCTTTACAATGGGATTTTGTCCACGCAATGGCTTTCTCATATTCCTGTTCATCATAGATGCCCTCTGACATGCGCCGGATAATTTCCACCTCATCCACCGACTCTACGCGCATACCAAGATATTCCTCAAGAAATGCCGAATCAATAATAGAACCTGCAATTCCCATAGTAACAGAACCAATCTGCAAATAAGATTTTCCACGCATCGTTGCCGCTGCCACTGCCGCACGTCCAAACCTTAAAAGCTTCTCCTGCACATCTTCCGGGATTTCTGTTGCATCTGCCTCTTGTACATCCTTTCCATAAATACCAAATGCCGGAAGGCCCTTCTGCGCATGTCCTGCAAGCACTGCGGCCAGATATACAGCCCCTGGACGCTCCGTTCCATTAAATCCCCAGACCCCTTTAATCGTCTGCTTATCCATATCCATTGTTTCTGAACCGTAACACCAGCAAGGCGTCACGGTCAAGGTAATCTCTACCCCTTCTTTTCTGAACTTATCAGCACACGCTGCTGCTTCTGCCACACGTCCAATCGTCGTATCTGCAATGATTACCTTTACCGGCTCACCATTGGAATATTTCACATTATTTCGAAAAAGCTCCGCTGCACTCTTTGCCATATTCATGGTCTGCTCTTCTAACGACTCACGAACCTTAAGCGGGCCTCTTCTGCCATCAATTGTAGGGCGGATTCCGATTACCGGATAACCGCCAATTAATCTGTTTTCTGCCATTTGTTCTCCATCCTTTCTTTCATAACGTGCCGATTTCCCAAGTACAACACAATACATTTATTATACAATACTTTTGTTTAAAATGCACGAAAAAGGAGAAGCCTTGGCAGATATTTTTATGCCAAAGCTTCTTAATTACTACTGATACCATTTTCTGGAATCAGGATTCTTTTTTCAGTATTTTCAGAATCTCCTGAATATCTTCTTCTGTCATCTCCTCTTCCTGTACCAGTGCCGTAATCAACCCTTTACAGGAATTGTTGTAAAATTGCTCCAAAAAAGTTTTGGTTTCTGATTTGCGGTAATCTTCTTCTTTGATTAACGGAGTATAATATTTGAAGCGTCCTTTTTTCTGACACAAGACAAACTTCTTCTCCTCCAGCCGCGCTAACAAAACCTGAACCGTAGAACGCGTCCAGCCCTTCTGCTCCCCTAAAACATCTGCCAGATATCCCGTTCCTACAGCCTTTCCCGCTTCCCAGATAAGACGCATCACTGCCAGTTCTGAATCTGGAAGCCGTTCCACTCCTTTATTTCTCCATTTCATTTATATACCCCCGTCGGATAGCTATATTCGTTTTCGTCTACTTTATAAGTATAAACTCCTGTTGGATAGCCATATTCCCTTCCAGCCACTTCCTGTTTCCCTTCCCAGCTTCCGGTAAACACTACTTCCAGTTCTCCAGAAATCACTTTTTCCATCAAAGCAGTCAAATCCCCCACACGGCATTCTTCCGATAATCCTAACTCAATTTTCCCCTTCGTCAGAAGCTCTATAAATTCCTTCCTGTCAAATTCCTTTGCCGTGCCATTGCTAAGCTTTTCCAAAACAGTCATAAGCCTGTCTGTTCTTTTTTCATCCATTACACAGGATAAATCCATGTCAACCCGCTTTTCCCGTTCTGTTTTTCCAAGAAGCATTCCATATACAAAATATTGGGTAAATAAAAACATTTCCCCCTCTCCATCCTCCAGTACATTTTTGGACGGCAGCCGTTTCATTTCTTTTCGGAAATACATTTCCTGTCCTTCCGGCATCCGTTCCAATGTCACACTGCCTGCTGCTTCGTCTACATGAATCAGCAAAAGCGCTTCTGCATATTCAGAATCCCTCGAACCAATTACTAGAATGTTTTCCTCATCCGTTTTCTTTTCTGCCACAGTCCGCCCTGTCTGTTCAGTATTATCCGTGGCCACAGCGCTTCCCCATTTCACCCCTCCCAAAAAAGCCACACAGACTGCTGCAAGTGCAACAGCCCCTATGCATGCTTTCCTAGTTGTCGTGCCCATCATACGTTCAAATCTCATTTTGACACACTCCTTTCCTCCATAAAAATGCGTAGTCAGAATAGTGCTTTCCCATTTTCCTCCCTGAAGAATATGTCTGAAAACCACCATGCCATACTCCCTTTTCTCCTGCTGGCATTTCCCATTGACTACTGTTCCATCACATAAAAACTCCATCTGCGCAAACGCATACCGGCATAGCCACCCTATCAGCGGGCAGAACCAGTAAATTCCCCTGCAGACCGTAAACACATATTTCATCCAGATATCACCATGTTTATAATGGCATAATTCATGCTGGAAAATATAGCGGTATTCCGTTTCACAGTACTCAAAATCCGGCAGCACCACCACTGGTCTGACAATGCCATAAAGCATTGGCGAGGCTGCCTCACTGCTTCTTTTCAACACAATCCGGCGCCTTATTCCATATTGCTTCTTCACCTGCTCCAAAATCCGCTTTTCCTCTTCTTTGGCAGGAAGCTCCCACCTTGCCGTCTGCCTGCAAAACATCCGGTACGACAGAATAACCCGAAAAAAATAGCAAAACATACCTAAAATCCAGATTTGTTGCAGCAGCATGAACAAAGAATTAATACTTACCTGATTCTGTCTCACTACTTTTTCTATACTTTTTTCTATTTTTTCCTTCGGTTCACTTACAGGGATATCCTCTGCCTTTCCCTGTGCCAGTGTTATGGCTTCTGCCGCTCCTTCTTCCATCAAAGCCTCTTTCGCCATTTTTTCCTGCCCCCCAGTGGAAAGCTTAAGCTGTAACCACTGCACATGAACCGGAACCAGCAGATGCAAAACAATACAGCAGGCAGCAAAATAGCGCCATAAGACACCGCCTCTTCTGCCAAAAACCCTGTCTGCAAGCAGAAGTACCAGTGTCCATAATGCCCCATATACTGAAAACTCTAAGATTCTGACAAAAACCTCTGACATATCATCCCCCCTTCATGTTTTAGATTGCTACATATGTATTACTATTTACAGTAACCTTAAGGTAATATTTATTTTATACTCTTCAATGACAAATGTCAACAACGAATTGACGTTTGTAAACATCGCATTTCCTTCTGGTTACTATTTAGTTACGATTCACGGCTGTTCTGAACAGTATGCACAAAGCCTGTCATGAATAGTAAAATTTCTAGCAAAAATATACAAATTTTGTAAGAAATTTTACTTTTATTTATTGCAAATAGCCATCAAATATACTAAAATAAGGATGTATAGTCATATCCCTTTAAGATTATACATCTTGTTATAAATAAGTTATAAATCAAATAAAAGAAAGGATGGTCAAAAAACATGGAAAACATGCCAAAGATCAAAATCGGTATCGTTGCGGTAAGTAGAGATTGTTTCCCAGAATCACTTTCTGTAAACCGTAGAAAAAATTTAGTAAAGGCATATACAGACAAGTATGGAGCAGAAGATATTTATGAATGTCCTGTATGTATCGTAGAAAGCGAGATACATATGGTACAAGCATTAGAGGATATCAAAAATGCAGGCTGTAACGCCCTCTGTGTATATTTAGGAAACTTTGGTCCTGAAATTTCAGAGACACTTCTTGCCAAGCATTTTGATGGCCCTAAAATGTTTGTTGCTGCTGCTGAGGAAACATCAAAAGACGGCGGTCTGATTCAGGGTCGTGGTGATGCATACTGTGGTATGCTGAATGCAAGCTATAACTTAAAACTTCGTAATATCAAAGCCTATATTCCTGAGTATCCGGTAGGAAGCGCTGAGGAATGTGCTGATATGATTCATGAGTTTGTACCAATTGCACGTGCAGTTGCAGCTTTAAATGACTTAAAGATTATCAGCTTTGGTCCACGTCCACTTAACTTCTTAGCTTGTAATGCACCAATTAAGCAGCTTTATAACCTCGGAATTGAGATTGAGGAAAACTCTGAGCTTGACTTATTTGAAGCATTCAATAACCATGCAGGCGATTCCCGTATTCCAGATGTAATAAAGGATATGGAGGCAGAGCTTGGTGCCGGCAATAAGAAGCCGGAAATCCTTGAAAAGTTAGCACAGTATGAGCTTACTCTTCTGGATTGGATTGAAGACCATAAGGGATATCGTAAATATGTTGCTATCGCTGGAAAGTGCTGGCCGGCATTCCAGACACAGTTTGGTTTCGTGCCTTGTTTTGTAAACAGCCGCCTGACAAAGCGTGGTATTCCGGTTTCCTGTGAAGTAGATATTTATGGATGCTTAAGTGAATTTATTGGTACCGTTGTAAGTCAGGATGCAGTTACTCTTTTGGATATTAACAATACAGTTACTCCTGATATTTACGAAGAAGACATTAAGGGCAAATTTGATTATACAATGAAGGATACATTCATGGGATTCCACTGTGGAAACACAGCTTCCAACAAGCTTTCCTTCTGCGAAATGAAATACCAAATGATTATGGCACGCTCTCTTCCAATCGAAGTTACAAACGGAACTTTGGAAGGAGATATTGCACCTGGCGACATCACATTCTTCCGTCTCCAGAGTACAGCAGATGCCGGACTTCGCGGATATATTGCACAAGGTGAAGTTCTTCCTGTTGCAACACGCTCCTTTGGTTCCATTGGTATCTTTGCTATTCCGGAAATGGGACGTTTTTACCGTCATGTACTGATTGAGGGCAATTATCCTCATCATGGTGCTGTAGCATTCGGTCACTTTGGTAAAGAGTTGTATGAAGTATTCAAATACATCGGAGTTGATGTAGAGGAAATCGGTTTCAACCAGCCAAAGGGAATGCTCTATAAGACAGAAAATCCTTTTGCCTAAAGGAGTCTTTCAGCAGATTTCTAACGCCCGAAAAAAGCAGGGGCTAAAGAAATAGATTATTTCGTTTTACAAATAACGGAATCTGCCAAAGGGCGATGGCTATAACGCCATCGCCTTTTACTATTATATAAAATGGAGGAAAAACATGAACTATTTAATTGGTATTGATTTGGGAACGTCTTCTACAAAGACAGTACTTTTTGATGAAACAGGTGAGGTAATTGCCTCTGCCGGTAAGGAGTATCCACTTTACACACCGAATAACGGATGGGCAGAGCAAAAACCAGAGGATTGGAGAGATGCTGCTTTAGAGACAATTACAGCAGTCATTAAAGAATCTGGCGTGGATAAAGAAGAAATCAAAGGACTTGGTATTTCCGGGCAGATGCATGGCCTTGTGATGTTAGATGAAAATGGCGAGGTCATTCGCCCTTCGATTATCTGGTGCGACCAGCGTACCGAAAAAGAATGTGAAGAAATCACAGAAAAAGTAGGAGCAAAACGTTTAATTGAAATAACAGCAAACCCGGCACTGACAGGATTTACTGCCTCAAAAATTCTCTGGGTACGCAATCATGAGCCGGAAAACTATGCGAAATGTAAACACATTCTCCTTCCAAAGGACTATGTGCGCTATATCTTAACAGGTGAATTTGCTACAGAAGTATCTGATGCTTCCGGCATGCAGCTTTTAGATGTGCCAAAAAGGCAGTGGTCAGATGAAGTTTTGGAAAAACTGGATATTGACAAAAACCTTCTTGCTAAAGTATATGAATCTCCTGAAGTCACTGGAACCATCCTGCCTGAAATCGCAGAAAAAACCGGACTTTCCACCTCTACCGTTGTAGTAGGCGGTGCTGGAGATAATGCTGCTGCAGCAGTTGGTACAGGAGTTGTAGAGGACGGAAAAGCTTTCACTACAATCGGTACCAGCGGTGTTGTTTTTGCACATTCCAGCAAAATTTCCATTGATTCAAAAGGACGTGTACATACTTTCTGCTGCGCAGTACCTGGTGCATGGCATGTAATGGGTGTTACGCAGGCCGCCGGTTATTCCCTGGCATGGTATCTTGACAATATGGGAACAGAATTCCGCCGGGAAGCAGCTGAGAAAAACTGCAGTGTATGGTCACTTCTAAATGAAGCAGTAAACGCCAGCCCAATCGGTGCGAACCGCCTGCTTTATCTCCCATACCTGAATGGAGAACGTACACCACATCTGGATGCAAACTGCCGCGGTGTTTTCTTTGGTCTGTCCAGTATGCATACAAAAAATGATATAGCACGTGCCGTATATGAGGGTATTTGCTACTCCCTTACGGACTGCAAGGACATCCTCGCTGAAATGGGTGTCAATGTAAATGATATGATGGCATGTGGAGGCGGTGCTACGAATGCTGTACAGCGCCAGATGATGGCTGACATGTATGGATGTGATGTCAATACAGTTACTGCTACTGAAGGCCCTGCCCTTGGTGTTGCCATCCTTGCTGGTGTTGGTGCCGGACTATATGGCAGCGTGGAGGAAGCCTGCAGCAAAATGATTCATAAAGACCCAGAAAAGGAATGTAAGCCAAATCCTGATAACACGAAGAAATACGATAAATTCCATCAGATATATAAGAAACTTTATACCTCCTTAAAGGAATCCTATCAGGAAATAGCTGCATTATAATGGGAATGCCAGCACATCCATCTTCCTGTTGGATTTCATGGTAATAGGTGATATTCAGGACTGTTCGGAGCCGTTGGTGCATAAAACAGCGTCATTTGCTGTTTTATGCACCATTACGTGCTTCGCCAAGCGAAAACGTGTCCTGAATGAAAATGATTATTCCGCTTTCTGTATTATTGTATCATTGTGCAAATTGAAGAATCTACTAAACAAATAGAACTTTTGACCCTAACATGACTTAATACACTTTAAACAGCCATTTTCCGGCTTTGCTAAAATCAGACTGCTTCCATCCGCCTGTCTTCTGGCAGGATGGCTTTAACAGGGCACTGGATTCATCTTTATTTGATAAGCTCCAGCATACCCTTCCAAGTTTATAACGGTTTAAAAGCTTATTCCATTTATTTGCTTCTTTTAAATCCAGGGTGCCATTCCCAGATGCTTCACTTAGGCCAAACTCAGATACAATCACCGGAAGCCCGCCCTTAACTGCACCTTCCAGCTTATTTCTCAAATCATCCTTATGCGTTGAGGCATAAAAATGAAAAGCATATGCAATATTACTTCCCTTAAGAGGGTTTCCTGCCGCCACATCTACATCCTGACTCCAGGTTGGCGTCCCTACAATAATAATCGCCTTCTTATTCACACTGCGGATGCTCTTTATCACAGCATTGGCATAACTCTTAATGTTTTTCCAGCTTCCTCCATCCCCATTTGGCTCGTTACAGATTTCATATAAAACATTCGTATAAGAATTATATTTCTTTGCAATCTTTTTAAAAAAGTTTTTTGCTTCTTTCTTATGGGTAAGCGGATTCCCATCACTCAGAATATGCCAGTCGATTATCACATACATCCCAAGGCTTGTCGCTTCCCTGACTCCTGTGTCAATGAGCTGTTCTAACTTCTTCTGGTTCTCCTTCCCACTATTGCAGTAACCGTTGTATTCCTCTGTATACAGGGCAAGGCGTATTGTATTGACTCCTTGCTTTTTTAATGACTGAAATGCACTTTTCTGGACATACTGCGGATACCAGGACAACCCATGCGTTGAAACTCCCTTGATTACAAAAGGCTTCCCTTCCTTATTTACAATCTGCGCTCCTTTCACCTGCAAGCGTCCGTTAGAAGACACTGGTGAAGCCTGCGCTGTATTGCCATGACAGAGACAGCTTGTGATTATCAGCAGAGCCACAAGCCCAAGCTCCAGTAAATGTAACTTTCCCTTACGTTTCATAAATAACCTCCATTTTCCCAGTATCCCAAACAATTCACCGTATTTTTCCCAACAATTAAGTATTTCAACAGTTTTTCCGCGGGAATTAAACCGCATGCAAATTCTTCAGGGAAATATCCATAATCGGTGCGGAATGCGTTAATGCACCGCTGGATACATAATCCACCCCGACATCTAATATATTCTGAATATTTTCTTTTGTCACGTTGCCGGAACACTCTGTCTGCGCTCTTCCATCAATTATCCGAATCGCCTCTTTCATCTGTTCCGGTGACATATTGTCAAGCATAATAATATCAGCGCCAGCTTCTACTGCTTCTTTCACCATATCCAGATTTTCCACTTCCACTTCAATCTTATGCACAAAAGAAGCATATTCCTTTGCCATCTGAACCGCCTTTGTAATGCTTCCAGCCGCTCCAATATGGTTATCTTTTAACATAACACCATCTGATAAGTTAAAACGGTGATTGCTTCCACCGCCAACCTTAACAGCATATTTTTCAAAAATACGCATATTCGGAGTTGTCTTTCTGGTATCCAAAAGTGTCGTTTTTCCACCTTCCAATAACTTTACAATGGAGTTTGTATATGTTGCAATTCCACTCATACGCTGCAAATAATTCAGTGCCGTACGTTCACCGGAAAGCAGCGCCCGGATATCTCCCGTTACGACTGCCATCAAATCCCCATTCTTCACAAAATCTCCGTCTTTTGCACGCATATCAAATGCAACCGTATCATCCAGCAGTTCAAAGACCCTGCAAAACACATTTAATCCGGCAACAATGCCATCCTGCTTGCAAATCAGTTCTACCTGCCCCTTCTGATACTCCGGCATTACGGCATTTGTTGAAATATCTTCACTGGTAATATCCTCTTCCAGTGCCTGCATAATCAGCTTATCTACATTTACCTTTAAAGTAATAGAATCATTCATGACTTTTCCGCTCCCTTTCTATCTCATCTAACACAATCGTGCGATATTCTTCTTTTAATTTCTTTGTATCCTGATAATCTTTTAAATCTGCCATACGAGAGATATCTGTAAAATCCACTCCTGAAATCTGTCCTTCAATATCCTCTGCTGCCCTTTTTGCAAAAACCATCGATTCTAACAAAGAATTACTTGCCAGACGGTTCTTTCCATGTACCCTGTTACAGGAAGTTTCTCCTATTGCATAGAGATATTCCATGGATGTTTTACTGGCAAGATTTACTTTAATACCACCCATAAAGTAATGCTGTGCCGGCACCACCGGAATACATTCCTTCATCGCATCAAAGCCCTCTTCCTTACACTGCTGCAGAATATTTGGAAAATGGCTCTCGATTTCCTCTTTTGGTATCTTTTCCATAGAAAGCCAGACATATGGCATATTGTCCTTTGCCATCTGCTTTTTAATCTCTGCTGTTACCACATCCCTCGGAAGCAGTTCATTACAAAAACGCTCTTTATTTTTATTCAAAAGGATAGCACCCTCACCACGGACAGATTCTGAAATCAGAAAACGCCTTCCTGATTTTTCTGAATATAGCGTAGTCGGATGAATCTGTATATAATCAAGATGCTGCAATTCTATATTATGACGTTTTGCAATCGCAAGCGCGTCCCCCGTAATATGGCGAAAATTTGTAGAATGCTGGTACAATCCACCAAGACCGCCACAAGCCAGTACCGTATACTTCGCCTGAACCATTTCTAAGGAACCATCTGCCGCCTGCATCACAATCCCATGACATCCTTTCTCATCTTCGATAATATCTAACATCATGGTATGTTCCAAAATCGTTATATTATCCCTTTGATAAGCCTGTGCCAAAAGCTTACCCGTAATCTCCTTCCCCGTCGAATCCTTATGGAAAAGGATACGCGGCATACTGTGACCGCCTTCTCTTGTAAAAGCCAGTTCCTTTCCATTATGGTTAAAATCCACGCCAAATTCTAACAGTTCTTTTGCAACATCCTGTGAAGAGCGAATCATTACTTCTACAGAAGCCTTATCATTTTCATAATGGCCTGCACGCATGGTATCCTCAAAGTATGCTTCGTAATCCTCTTCTCCACGAAGCATACACATACCTCCCTGAGCCAGAAAAGAGTCACTTTTATCTACAGCTTCCTTTGTAATCATCAAAATCTGTGTCTGTCTGGAAAAATGAAGCGCACAAAATAACCCTGCCGCACCTGTTCCTACAATAATTACATCTGTTTTCGTCATAATAATTTCCTCTACATTTCGTGCAAAGGCGCCATAATACATCTTATGGTAAATTGCACTGCTTTTGTGCCGTCAATTGATTATAGGAAGCCGTTTTTGCTTCCTATAATATACCGAGTATAGCATAATCTACTTCTGATTACAAGGTTGCTCCGCTTACAAACTATTACTTCGCTGTGAGACTTAACAGCCGAAGTAATAATTGCAATTTTATCATAAATCCTGTATAATAGTTAATAGCGTGAAGTAAGAACGAATTTTTCTACTATGAGGAGGTAAGTATGGATATTAGAGATTTTATGGACTTGGAAAAATTACAATTACTGCAGGATAAGTTCTCTGATGCAACAGGTTTAGCAGCCATTGCTTGTGATGATAAAGGGGAATATATTACGAAAGGTAGTAATTTCACTGACTTTTGTATGAAATATACGCGTGGTTGTGCAGAAGGCAACCGTCGTTGTGTTAAATGCGACACCGATGGTAACGGTACATATTTCTGTCATGCAGGATTAATGGATTTTAATGTTCCAATCATTGTTGACGGAAAAAAATTAGGTAATGTAATTGGTGGACAAATCCTCCCAAAAGAGCCGGACGAAGAGCAGTTCCGTGCAACTGCAGAGGAACTTGGAATTGACCCGGATGGCTATATTAATGCATTGAAAAAAGTTCCTGTCAGCGACGAAAAGAAAATTCGTGCTTCAGCAGAATTATTTGGTTTAATGGTAAATCTTCTTGTTAATACAGAATATTCCCATACACACAATCATGGCAAGTTAGATGCATTAAGCAATGAAATCAATCATGCTACAGAAGTGATTGAAACAATTAATAATAACACACATTCTCTGAAATCTATTGCAAACAAACAGAAGATGCTTTCCCTGAATGCCTCCATTGAAGCAGCAAGAAGCGGTGAGGCTGGTGTTGGATTTGCCGTAGTAGCAAAAAGCATGGGCGAATTATCATCCCAGTCTGCAACCATCTATGGTGATATCGAAAAGTCTGTAATTGAAGTAACCAGTTCCATTGAAAAACTGGCTGATTTATTCAAAGAAGCAGAATAAAAAAAGTTTTAATAACTGTCAATAATATAAAATTCAGGGCAGCCGTCAGCCGGCTGCCTTAAAATTTATACCATAAAAGTTTCTGCTAGAAATATAATCCATTAAAATTTAAAAGCGAAAATCTCTCTTTCCCCCATTCATTTCATTTAGGTATTCCAGTGCTTTCTTTCTTACATTTTCATTCGGAACTGTCAAAATCTCTTTTGCAATCAGCTCCTCCCCTATCTTCTTTGTATCCGGTGATGCATAATCCTCCAAGTATTCTTTTAAAGTCATAAGGGCATTTGGCTGACAACAGTTGACAATCTGGCCAGATTTCAGAAGTGACATAAAACGGTCTCCTGTTCTGCCTGCCCTGTAGCATGCTGTACAAAAACTTGGAATATAACCAAGGCGCATCAGCCAGTTAACCACTTCATCTAAAGTTCTGGTATCGCTTACATCAAACTGTGCAGAACTGTCATCACGTTCCGGTACGGTATACCCGCCTACACTAGTTCGGGAACCCCCGCTAATCTGTGAAATCCCAAGCTTTAACACATTTTCCCGCGTTCTCTGGGACTCTCTGGTAGAAATAATCATTCCGGTATATGGCACAGCAATACGGATAATTGATACAATCTTTTCAAAGATTTCATCTGGTACTGCATTTGAAAAATCAGCCGTATCAATATCGTCTGCCGGACAAATCCGCGGCACACTGATTGTATGAGGTCCAACCCCCTGTGCTGCCTCTAAATGCTCTGCATGCATCAAAAGCCCGACAAGTTCATACGAATATCCTTCTAATCCAAACAATACACCAAGCCCTACATCATCAATGCCACCCTGCATTGCACGGTCCATCGCCTCTGTATGATAAGCATAATCATGCTTTGGTCCTGTCGGATGAAGCTTTTCATATGACTCCTTATTATATGTTTCCTGAAATAAGATATAGGTTCCAATTCCC
Organism: uncultured bacterium; assembly: GCA_947643145.1. Lineage (GTDB taxonomy): Bacteria > Bacillota > Clostridia > Lachnospirales > Lachnospiraceae > Butyribacter. The sequence goes on from CANRVD010000021.1 coordinate 34,150, forward strand.
GCATCTTTTAACTTCGCATAGTCCTCTACAGTTGTAGCCGCAATATTTACATTTACACGGCGGATTGCCCCATTCTTATGCTTTATGCTGTATATGGTGTCAATACTTTCCAGTATATATTCCAATGGATTATTAACCGGGTCTTCTCCTGATTCAATCGCCAGACGTTTATGTCCCATATCCTGTAACGCAATTACCTCCTGACGAATTTCTTCCTGGGTCAGCTTCTTACGTGGTATATGCTTGTTTTTATAATGATACGGACAATAAGTACAGCCGTTTACACAGTAATTTGACAAATATAATGGTGCAAACATAACAATCCGTCTTCCATAAAACTTTTCCTTAATTTCCATCGCAAGTTGCCGGATAGCTTCATTCGCCTCTGGAATATCACACTCCATCAACACTGCTGCCTCCCTGTGGTTAATCCCTTTCGCTTCCTTTGCTTTATCCAAAATTGCAAAAACTAATTCTTTATTATTCTTATTTTCCTTGGCATATTCCAAAGATTCCATGATTTCTCCATGATGAATAAACTCTTCTGCTTTTAAAGATTTCATATCATATTTCATATCAATTTCCTGCCTTTCACACTTTTTATGCTTTTCTCATAAAAAGAAAGCATTATTACTGCAACTCTATAAATATTCGATATTATTATAGAATTATTAATTTTTGGAATAAACAGCCTTAGAGCTGACTCCTGCAAGCATCCCCAGTTTCCCTGACAATGCATTAATCACCTCACTGGACGCATCTAATACAATGCTGATAATCGAAAGATTTTTCTCACGGTAAGGCATTCCCATTCTGCCAATAATGTACTCCCTGTATTCATGCAGTAAATCATTGACCGCCATCACACTTTCCGATTCTTCTACTATAATCCCAAGTATTGCAATTCGTCTTTCCATTCCATCCTCCTCTGCCATATTTTTGATAATGGACACAAGCATCATTTCCTGTAATTTTTTTGCCGCCAAGTCCCCACAATTCTTGCAATGTACTGCTATTACTCCGCTGATATTTAACCGCAGAATAATATATTGCTGAGAAAATTCTCTTATAACGCAACAAATGCGTCTCATGCCTTAAGGCATGAAACGCATCATCTCACTCAAACAATAGACTGCATGCTTCACCAACAAACCTATTGTCATAAATCAAACTGTATCCAAAGGCTTTCACATCCCTTCGACACAATAATCATTTAATTCGTAAAAAGAATCCACCAAGAATGTTCCATGCCTTAACGTCAGGCCAAACCTTCCGCTTCAGGTCATCACAATCATAACATATTATCCATTTTTATACAATCTGTAATTTCCTATTCACACCAAATTTATAGTAAAGTGAGCCAAATACTTTGCGATATCCTTTCACCGTCTGATTATGTGGTTGATGGTGCACAGGAATTGGACAGAATTGTAATTGACGTAATAAAGGAGTTACACTATTTTAGATACTGCAAATTATTTTCAATAATTAATAGTTTTTATCTAATTTGCGTTCGATATTGTTATATAATAGTGCAAATTGATGAAGCCAATAAACAACTGAACCTTTTGACCCCAACATCATTACATTCTAATCATGACTGCCAAAATACCGAAATACCATCATGGTACTATCCTGCTTTTGCACAGCCTCTCCTGAGAATCTCTGCAAATCCTCTTCTATTCCCTCTAAAATCCCCTCCAGCTTATATTCATGCCGCACCAGTCCATTCAAATACTCATACAGATACTCCTGCGTATATTCATTTCCCTTTTCATCCTGCGTCTCTGCCAGCCCTCTGGTATATAAAAAAACCATATCCCCCTGTGCCAGCCGGACGGACTGCTGCCAGTATGGTACATTTTCCATATTGCCAAGTGCAAAGCAGGATTTTGCACGTAGAAAATCAAAATCTGCACCGGAATGCTTCCACAATGGCGGTGCCTGCCCTGCATTGACATACTGCATACTTCCGGTTACCAAATCAATAATGCCAATAAATACCGAAACCGTCAGCCCTGCATCATTTCTATAACTAAGCTGGTTATTCGTTTCCACCAGAATACGGTCCGGCTGATAACCAAGCTGCGCATAATTTTTGATATGTGTTTTTGTAACCACTGCAAGCATGGTAGCAGGAACCCCACTGCCGGAGACATCCCCAAGAACCATACAAAAATGGGAACGGTCTACTAAAAAGAAATCATAAAAATTTTCTCCCCCATTGTTAGCCGGCTGCAGCACTGCATAAATATCAAATTCATTCCGTTCCGGAAATGCCGGAAATGTATCCGGAAGCATATTCCTCTGAATCTGTTTTGCCACAGCAAGCTCTGCTGTCATCCGTTCCTTGTCTATTGTCATCACCTGCAAGTTTGCCATATAATTTTTCAATTCCCCAAGCATCCTGTTGAATGCTTCTGCAAGCTGTCCAATTTCATCTTTCGTATCTACCGCAATGACCTGTTCAAGATTGCCGGAACCGACCTCTCCTACCTGATTCATCAGCCTACGGATTGGCCTTACAAAACCTGCCGCCAGCACATTTGTGATAATCAGCACAGCTACTGCCCCGACAGCCGCGGTTACAACAAACAGAAAAATACTTTTCTGTATACTCTCTTCCACAATTCCCGTAATTCCTCTTGCATTTTCCTCAATGCTAATCTGAATGTTTTCCGTTGTCTGGTTCATAACTTCCTGATTTAACACCAGACAAATCGTCCAGCCCGTTTCTTTCAGTTTGCTAAATGCATAAATTTCATCTCCGGCATCTACAATTTCACCCTTGCCTAAATATTTTTCTATTTCTTCTATTTTCTCCTTGCTTTCCCTGCTATTATCCTTATAATCTTTTGTGGCATGCATCAGTTTCCCATCCTTGTCAAAGAAAATGACAGATATAATTTGTTCCTCATTAAAGTCCTGCAATATATTCCTGAAATTTTCTGCCTCCATATCCCCCGCTGCGCATCCTTTGAAATATCCATTCCCGTCATAGACCGGCACGACACAGATAACCTTTTCCTTCCCCGTTACCTTTCCGGTAAACACCCCTGACCAGTACAGATATGTATCCTTTTTCTTCTCTTTGGCACTTTTCTTTTTTGCATGTTTTTTTGCGTACTTCTCTGCATGCTTTTTCACCTGCTGATACCAGTCTTCCTTACGCAAATCCTGATAATTTGTTCCCAAAGATAAATTTGTTCCATCCAGACACATTCCACTCTGTGTAACTACATAAAGGTCTAATGCATCCAGTTTTTCGGCATCATAGGAAGGCAGATTTTCAATAAAACCACGGACTGGGGCAATTTCTCCAAATTCATACGCAATTTTTGTCTGATTTGTCTTTCCTATCAGTCCCACTTTACCGTCAAAGGACACATCTGCATTTCCATCCTGATACAGCGCCATCGTCTCATCTGCAATTGCCACAACATGTTTTCTGATATCAGCAAATACCTGATTAAAATATTTATTACTCGCACTGGAAAAATCCCTGGCCGCCTGCTTATTTAATTCCCCCAGTGTCTGCTTTGTATCCTCTGAAAGCACCTGCGCTTCTTTATATCCCCTCTCTTCAATGGATTCTTTTTGCAGCATAAGCTGTGACAGGGTTAATGCAAAAATGATACTACTAAAGCCAAATGCCACCCCTAAAACCACCATTAAAAGTTTTGTTTTAATTTTCTGTATGGATTTCATGCATTTCCTCCCTTCTGCATCCCACAAGCCTAAAAGCTGCCGCTACACACAAAAGAATACTCATCGCAATAATTGACTAAATCCTCAAAACCCTACATCACAAAGATTTATAACCACGTTGTACTAGTGTACGGCACCAGAACGGAATGCAAAAAAGAACAGCACTGTCACTACTGCATAACCAATGCCAAACAGCAACAGATACGTTGTCTTTCCATCCGGCTGAATTAGCAGGTTATACAGCATTGGACACACAATCTGCACTGCACTTCCCACACTGTTAAAGACGGTCAGCATACTTGCCGTATCTGCCTTTTGTACAGCAGGCAGTCCTGTAAAAAATCCGGTAATCGCCGGTGTTCCAAAACCGTCAAATAATCCCATTATCCCGGCTGACACCAAAATAACCCCTATCCCCGAATCTACCAGCAAGACTAATATTCCTGCTGTTCCAAGCACCATTGCCACTACAAAAGACGCTTCCCCTGAAAGTTTCTTTAAAATATTCATCAATACCACACCAATATAGACACCTGCCAAACCATTGATTAGATAAGCATAGCTTGTTGCTACGGCTGACTGTCCTACATTATTCATATAAACCGGAAGGAAGGAAACAACATACATCAGACCGATATTCAGTGGAATATCCCCAAGAATAATAACCTTTCGTACGGTTGGATTTTTTAACACTTCTTTAATTCCTGCAGACGCTTTGGAGGACTTTTGTACTGCCTGCGCCCTTCTGGCATTTAACATCTTCCATGGTACAAAAAGTAAGGTCAGTACAATCAGGCATACACAGATTAGAGCAGTAAAAAAATAATTAAACTGGTATCCCATTGACTGTGCAAGAATCGAGCCAAGGGAAGCCCCGACTGTGATTCCTCCAAGAAGCCCGGCATTTAATTGCGCATAGTTACGGCTAATCGCAGCAGAATCCAGTGAACCTGCTGCCACTAAAGAATTTAGAAAATATTTCAAAAAGGCAAAACCAATTCCACAGAAGGCACGCAGCCCGATTAGCAAATAAGGAGAAGATACTGCCATACATGCCATATTTCCCAAAATCAGAAATGGAAAGACAAAAAACACCAGCCGGTTCATCTTCGTATCTTGAAAAACCTTCTGAATCAGAAAGGATGACAGCATAATGCATAAAAGCTCAATGGTCAGCGGCAGGGAAGCACTTACGGATTTTGACATACCAAATACCGCCACATCCCAGTTTCTCATAATAACTGCCGCGTATGGCATACTGGTATAAATCGCCGTATAAGACAAAAAAGACAGTAACTTAATCATGCCTCCCATTCCCATGAGCTGCTCTGGTGTTTCCCGGTTAAAATCCGGGCTGATTCTACCGGCAACTACATCGGCCAGATGCGTCAACTCATAAGTAATCATCAGACAAATGACAAAAATGGCCCCAAAAGTCAGAAGCATTAACTGAATTTTTCCATCAATATAGGACTTGCTAACAGATACCTCAATAACCGCCTGCCCATCCGCCACCTCCAGGTAAAGCACATTTGTCTCCGCATTTTTTAAGATGTCATTTGTATCGAAATATTTTTTAACTACCGTAATTCCTCCAATCGCCGCATTTCCCTCAACCTTCTGAATCAGATAGTCCCCCACCTGTTCAATCTGCCCGATTGGCATTCCTTTCTCCAGCAAATCATCTATGGATTTTTGAATATATTCTGCCGCTGAGCCGGCATTATCACTAATCATCGTATTGTATTTTCCCTGATAGGTATGATACAGAAACAATATATAAGAAAACATTCCTGTCATAATAAAAATAACAGGCATATAGCAGATATACCACTTTTTTGCAGTCCCACGTTTATGGCATATAAAAAATAAAAAGAGCATCAGGCTGACAATCCCAAGGATGAACAGTTTTTTATTCCTAATATCGGATGCATCATTTTCCGATACCAGATTTTTCTGCTCATAAATAACACAAAGATGGCCAATCAACTGTTTTTTCTGTTTAGAAACAGGAAATACCAGACTTTGCTGCTTCCCCGTTTGTATGAGTAAACATGAAAACGGAAAGCCCATTGTTTCCGGCTTTCCCTAAACTTCTTCTCCGGTTTCCCGGTCTACAAATACAATTTTTAAATCACATCCCAGCACTTCCGCAATCTGCCGAAGCTCTGATTCCTTGAAATCCCCGCGCTTTATTTTGTTGGAAAAATTCTGGCGCGTCTGGCCGGTCTGGTCAGCAACTGCCCCAAGAATCATATTCCGGCGCCGGATTATAAGCCGGATTTTTTCGGCTGTGTTCATTTCTGCCATGATGCCGCCCCCCTTTCTCTGTGTTGTACTGATATTATAGATTATACACTTTAAAATGTCAATCTTAAAATAATACTTTATTTTTTATCATTTTTCTTTACATTTTTACTTGACAAAATACACTCTAAAGTGTATAATACAATCAGAAGTTAAGGAAAGGACGGTAAATAAAAATGACAAATACACAAATCATCATCAATGAAGCAATCGCAAATGGGCTTTACACAAAAGAGGAAGTCGAAACAATTCTTGAAAGCGGACATATGATTCCGTTACATACTTTCCAGACATGGAAAAGCGCCGGATATATCGTAAGAAAAGGCGAACACGCAAAAATCACAACCCGGCTTTGGAAATACACCAGCAAGAAAAAATCTGCTGAAGCGGACGGCGAAACAGACGGCGAAGCCCTTAATCATTACTACCTTGCAAAAGCATTTCTTTTCACGGCTGACCAGGTAGAGAGAATAGCAACTGCATAATCAATCATATAGGCGGCCAAAAGGCCGCCGGAAAGGAAAGGTATATAAAAATGTTGGATATGAACAATGTGGAAATCAAAACGGGGGATATAGTGGAAATCAGCGGCGCATATTTCAAGAATGACAACGGGCTTTATTTTGTGGAACGCTCTGCCGGGGATCCCGGATGGTCTGGCTCCGATCACTGCCTGCGGAAAATTTCTAAAACCGGAAAATTAAGCACGGCAAAACATAATATCTGTTTTTGGCCTATCATGATAACAACAAATAGCTGGATGAAAAGGGCTGAAGCCAAACAATGGAACGCCGAACACGCACGGATCCAGGTCAGAAATGACATTGACCGTTCAAAAGTGGCCGGGCATTTCATGAGCGAAGCCGAAAGCATGATTCCAGCGATTGAGCGAATGTCATGGGATTTTGGGAAAGATTCAAAATGCGTCATGGATCAGAAAGAAAGGAAGTCTTTTCTGGAAAGCATTGCAAAAGAAATTTTATCAGCATAGAAAATCAGAGTAAATCAGAGTTTATCAGAATATATCAGAGTTTATCAGAGAAACACGCTAAAGGCTCATATTTCGATTTTATGGCCTTTAGCGTGTA
>CANRVD010000022.1 GCA_947643145.1 uncultured bacterium
TTACAGTAAAAGTGGTGTTTGTTCACAATTTATTCACTCATGCGTTTGTCCTGATTGTCAGTATTTACAATCAGTACGTTACGATTCACAGCTAAATCAAAAAAATAATCAGACTCATTCGTGCAAATACGGTATGTCTGATGATTTCAAAATTTAGCTTTGAATCATAACTTCAAGATGCATAATTTTTTCTTTTTAGTGAAAAACTTACTCATATAAGTAACCAGCGCATTGGAAATAATATGCGCAGAATGGAGGATAACATGAAAATACTTGATTATGTTTTACTTACTTTAGTAATCGTTGGTGCAATAAACTGGGGACTGATTGGATTCCTGCAATTCGATTTAGTCCGCGTACTTTTTGGCGATATGAGCATTCTCTCCCGCATTGTCTACGCACTTGTAGGAATTGGCGGGCTTTATGCCATTAGTTATTATGGCAGAATTGGCTGGAATAACCGCTAATATGCGATAACATTCCACTAAACACAAAAGCGCACTGGAAAAGTTCGGTGCGCTTTTTATGTTATTTAGGAAAGTTTTTAATATCTTTTGTTTGAAGAACACTGATTTTGTGCTTTTCTAGGTTAGATTTAGTTCTACTTGGCATGGTTCTTTCATACATTAGTGGAACTTCAACCCTTTTCCTTGTTGGCCAGTTCCAGCAAATGATTCATCTGTATATACAAATCATCCCCACCCGCTGCCTTTAGGACAACCGACACAAAATGATTGTCTTTCTCATCCTTTGAATAGAGGATGAGGCAGGAGCCGGCATCATTCGTAGTTCCGGTCTTGCCACCAAGTACGGTAATCCCTGCCGGAGCATCGGCGCGGCCAATTAAGTAGCGGTCTGTGGAAAGAAAATACAATTTTTTCTTTTTATTCTTTTTGTTTCTGTATTTTGCAGTATAATCCGGCTGTTCCACAATTTTCATAAAGGTTTCATTCTTTGCCAGTTCATGGAAAACAAGATATAAATCATATGCTGTTGTATAGTGCTCTTTGTCATGAAGCCCATGCGGATTGACAAAATGGGAATGAACCGCACCAAGCCTCTGCATTTCCTGATTCATCATTTCAGCAAAAGAAGCCACGTCTCCTGCGATATGCTCAGCAATTGCAATCCCTGCATCATTACCAGAGCAGATTAAAAAGGAACAGAGCAAATCTTCTAATTTGATTTTGTCTCCTTCGTTAAACCCACATAACTTGGCACCGTATTCTGTAATATGGGAAGCGTTATAGCTCACCGTGACAGTATCTTCCAGATTCCCGTATTTTAAGGCAACAAGCGCTGTTACAATTTTCGTGATACTTGCCGGATAGACTTTTTTATAGATATTATGGGAGTATAACATGGTTCCTGAAGTATCATTAATCAGCAAAGACGCCTTTGCACGCATCACTGCGTCCTGTTCCACGGTCTGTTTCTTTCCCGGAATCACGCAGAGTTCTTTTGATAAATAGCCCGGTACCTCTGCCGTCACAGCAGTATCTGCTATGGCTGGTGCCTCCACACGGTAGGAAAGCAATTCATTTTTCTGCGTCCCACATCCGGTAACTCCTGTCATAACAAGACAGCCTGCCACAACAAAGGAACATACCCTTTTACTCTTCATATTCATCGGCACCCTCTTTTTTCACTAGTTCACGCCATTCCAAATCACCTCTGTCCAATGCTTTAATCAGCAGCTCCGCTGTTGCCAGATTAGTTGCGAATGGAATGTTATACGTGTCACACAAATGAATGACATTGTTGACATCTGGTTCATGGGACTTTGGTGAAAGCGGGTCCCTCAGAAAGAATACCATATCAATCTGATTGTGCTCAATCTGGGAAGCCAGTTGCTGCTCCCCTCCCAAATGTCCTGCCAGGTACTTGTGAACTGTCAGGTTCGTTACCTCCTCAATCAAACGCCCTGTTGTTCCGGTTGCATATATATCATGTTTCGTTAAGATTCCCCTATATGCAATCGCAAAGTTCTGCATTAAAATTTTTTTTGCATCGTGTGCAATTAACCCAATATTCATTTTTGCCTTCCCCTTTCTTTTCCACCCAATACTATAATTCCAAATCTAAATCAATGTTTGATGCTGGCGCATTTCCATTTACATTCCGCATAGAAAAACCACCCTTACTTGATTTTGCAGGCTGTATGCTGATATTCATAATCAGACCGATTCCTATCATGGAAGACAGCATGGAACTCAATCCATTACTGATAAATGGCAGTGGCAGACCTGTGTTTGGAAGAAGTAATGTAACGACACAGATATTGATAAATATCTGGAACATGTACATAGATGCAACCCCAACTGCAATCATCCTTCCAAGATAGTCCTGCGACTGTTTTGCCACCATAAAACACTTGAATACAATAAACGCAAACAGAAATAAAATAAGGCAGCAGCCTAAAAACCCAAATTCTTCTCCAATAACTGACCATACAAAGTCACTTTCATTTACCGATACAGAAGTATATGCTCTGGAAGCTCCCTCGCCTCCACCATCCTGCAAAAGCTTCCCCGAAAGCTCTCCTGCTGCAATCGCCCGAACCGAATGTACCTGCTGGTAATTAATATCCCCAGTGGGATCATATACATCTGGATACAGCCAGCCCATAATACGTCTAAAATGGTATGGCTTTAAGATTTCTTTTTCCAAAAAGAAATTATTTGGCTGCTGGATATACCAGAACATCACTAATCCAAGCGGCAGCCCGACTGCAAGAACAGAACCTAAAATCTTATAACTCACCCCTGCCACTACCACCATAACTACCATAACAACAAGAACTACTAAGCTGGTAGACAAATCCGGCTGTGACAGAATCAAAAATACCGGAACAATGGTTAGCGCCCCCACAATCACCAGAGTACTGAAATGGTTTAGCCGATTTCTTAGTTTTACAAATACCGTTGCCAGCGTAAGAATCAAAATAATTTTCATTAACTCCGAAGGCTGGAAGGTAATCGGCCCAAGCTCAATCCAGCGGTAGGCATCCGTGTTATTGTTTGTTCCCAGTGATGTATGGGTTGCAGCAGTAATCAAAAGCCCTACAAGATAATAAAGTATCGTAAACTTGCAAATAAAATGATAGTCAAACACAGACAGAATTGCAACAATTATGATTCCAAGCCCCATTCCCATAAGCTGGTTCTGCATAAATCTGGTTCCATCCTCTTCCCCACCTGCTAACTTTACCGTAAATGCACTTAGCAGACACAAAAGAATCACGACTACCAACAATGAATAATTGTACTTTTTCCAATCATACTGCTTAATTTTGTTAATCATGTTTTCCTCATCTCTGCGCTGTCTTTTGCGCATAACGCAATGTTTGTGTCTGTGCTGCGACACAAACTTGCCGAGTGAAAAATTTATTTTTCACACTTTTTCCTATTCCACTTCACTGACTTCTATTTTCTGAAGTTTCTGGAACCTTCCTTAATTGGAATATTGGCCAGTAAAGCATTTACTACTCCAGACGAATCATCAAGTTCTGTCTTTGTCACCTTGATGTCCAGTCCATCTGTATCAATATCCACATAGTTTGATATTACACGAATAATATCATTTTTCATTTGTTCCATCACCTCCGGGGAACATACTGCCCTGTCCGAGGTAATTGCCACTTTCAGGCGGTTCTTTGCAATTTCTTTGCTGTTCTCAGAACTTCTAAAAAAATTAGTTATAAAGCTCATTCTTACTCTCCATTTCTGTACATAATTACAACTTGTCTTCTACTTTTTAAAAATGGAAGCAAACTTCTTAAAGAAGCCCTGCGTCTCTTCCAAATCCAGATAAGGAACATCCTCTCCCAAAACACGTTTACAAACATTCATATATGCCCTGCCTGCCTTGGATTCCGAACCTACTAACGGCTCACCATTATTCGTAGAAATAACAATCTGCTCATCATCAGGAACAACGCCAATCAAATCAATTGCAAGAATCTCTACCACATCATCGCTTGACATCATATTGCCCTCACGTACCATATCGGTGCGCAGACGGTTTACAATTAAATGTGTCTGTCTGATTTCATTTGCTTCCAGTAAACCGATAATACGGTCTGCATCGCGGACAGCCGATACCTCCGGTGTTGTAACAACCAGCGCGCGGTCAGCGCCTGCAATGGCATTTTTAAAGCCCTGCTCAATACCTGCCGGACAGTCAAGCAATATGTAATCAAATTCTTCTCTAAGCTCATTCGCTAACTTCTTCATCTGCTCAGGGCTGACGGAAGTTTTATCTTTCGTCTGGGCAGATGGAAGAAGATACAGGTTCGGATAACGCTTGTCCTTAATCAATGCCTGCTTAATGCGGCAGTTATTTTCTACAACATCTACCAAATTATATACAATACGGTTTTCCAGTCCCATTACAACATCCAGATTACGAAGTCCTATATCTGTATCAATTAATACGACCTTTTTGCCAAGCATGGCAAGACCAGTACCTACGTTTGCTGTGGTAGTTGTCTTACCAACACCTCCCTTTCCAGATGTAATAACGATTACTTGTCCCATAACTTTGTTCCTCCTAAATAAGAATATATTTTCTTCCGATACGTTTCATTGTACCAAAAAACTCCAAAAAAATCTATAACCGGATGTCGCCCATTACATCTTTGTCCAATGGCTCAATATAAATGTTTCCATTCTCCAAATAAGCAATCTTTGCTTCTTTTAACTGCTTTTTCTTTGGCTTGTCCGGCGCCCTTGCAATCGTATCTGCAATACGGATTTGCATTGGTTCCATATCAAGTGCAACCACAAAAGCATTCTGGTTGCCTGCCGAGCCGGCATAAACCTTTCCTGTCAGGGAACCAAGAATAATGACATTCCCTTTTGAAATGACCTTTGCCCCTGCTTTCACATCCCCGATTATAATAATACTGGTTTCAACATCTAAAACCTGTCCGGAACGCAGATTTCCCTTAAAAAACTGTCCCGTACTATAATCCTGTCTGGCAGTCTGGCGTTCCATTGTTGCGCGGAATGCCTGCTCTAGCTTTTCATCTTCTTCCATAATGCAGACAATGGACAGATTGCAGCTCTGCTCAATAATATCAATCATTTCTAACTTCTGCTCCTCCGAAAGCTTTTTCCCCTGAAAAGCAACTGCTTTCTGTGCTTCCCCCAAAAAAGCAGCAGATTCCTTGAATTTAGCTGCAACTGCTTTTTTTAACACATCATATTCCGCATCCTCTTTTAAGACAAGAATGATCCCTGATTTTGTTCCTTTAATTACTACCGTATCGTTCATGCTCCCTCCATTCTGTATTGCATACAATATACACTAATCCATTGTATTTGTACTGGATTCAGGCATTTTAACCTTACCTGATACCTTCTTCTTATTTTTACTGAAATAATATTTATACACATCCCTTACTGTCTGTGCTGCATTGGATGATGCATATCCGTTAGGAATCAGACAGGTAACTGAAATTTCAGGATTTGCATATGGGGCATATGACATAAACCACGCATGGTTTGCATGATATTCATTCTGCTGTGCCGTACCTGTCTTTCCTGCAACCTTCTTACTCAGACCTGCAAACATAGAAGAAATTGAACTACCGGCTCCATTTGCCACCCGGTACATTCCTTCATGGATATTATCCCAGGTTGAATCCTTAATCTCTACCTTGTTCCGTACCTTGGCTTTATTATTCAAAATCACTTTACCATTGATATTTTTTACTTTATCAATCAATGTCAAATCATAGCAGGTACCGCCATTTGCTACTGTTGTAACATATCTGGCAATCTGTGCCGGTGCGTAGGCATGTGTAGCCTGTCCAATCGCTGCACGGACAATATCCGTTTTTGAGAACTGCGGTGTTGATTCAGATATCTCCACTCCTGATTTATCTGTCAGTCCAAACATATCTGAATATTTCTCAAGCCTTGCAAGTCCCTTGGTATGGTTTACAGAACCATTCGACTTTCCGTAACCAAGCTCAAACCCTATATTGTAAAAGAAATAGTTACAAGAGGCTTCGATTGCTGTTGAAACATGCAGGTTTCCATGTCCTGAACTTTTCCAGCACCGAGGCGGCTTCTCGCTTACCTTGTCAAATACAACATGGTCATACACATTGGTACCTGGTGCCACAATTCCTTCCTCCAGAGCTGCAACGGCAGATACAATCTTATAGGTAGAACCAGGTGCAAGCTCCTGCTGTACGGTACGGTTTAACAACGGAGAAGAAGTTGCCTGTGTCAGATAATTATAAAAATAATCCGAATCTACCTGATTTGCCATCTTATTGTTATCGTAACTTGGATAACTGACCATCGCTTTGACTTTTCCGGTATTGACATCCGTTACAACCAAAGCCCCGGAGCAAGGCTCTAACCCCAAATCTCCCGGTGTAATCTCCAAATTTCTGATTTTCTTGATAATGAAAGAATACGGTGAAGTCAGCCCAAGCTTTAATTTTTCGTATTCTTCGGCATTATACTTGATGTCTCCCTGGTCAAAAAGGAGTAAGCAGCAGTCCCTTCCAGAAAGTTCATATTGATGAATCATATAACTGTAGACCATTTTGGGATATTTCGTATCATTTTCCAAAAGTTCCATGCCATATGATACCAGTTTATTATAGATTTCTTCTACACTAAAGTACTGCTTGCCGATGTCTAACCTTCCAAGGTCAACCCAGCTCTTTGAAATTGCATACTGTAAAAACTGGCTCAGGCTAATCTTCTTATCAACATACTTATTAAAAATGGCATCGGAAGAATCTACGTCATCTACCAAAATCGTTTTATCATCTTTTAATGCCTGGTAAAAATAGTCCACAAATTCCGCCATAGAATCGGAAAGCTGCTTCTCTGTTATCTTACTATTCACTGACAGAATCTGTTTCATACGCTTCTTGATTTCTTTTGACTTCTGTTTGTATTTCTTATAGGTACTCTTTTCCAAAGGAGAAGCATCCTTATCGGTAAACCGGGAAGAGTCAATAATATTATTCTCAATCAGTGCACTATATACATCATATATTGGAACCTTGATTTTAGATGCTGACTGTCCTTTAGAGCCGGCACTGGCACTGTTGTTAATATTGGCTATCAGGACTCCGGCAATATGTTCCTCTAACAGCTTATAACACTCCTCCTGTATCTTGGAATCAATCGTAAGATAAATATCATTTCCCGCAATCGGTTCTTTTTCCCGTTCTGTACTCTCGATTCGATAGGTTGTTTCATTAATTGTCAGCTTTTCACGTCCTTTTTCACCACGCAGGTATTCTTCACAGGTGCTTTCCAAACCGGAAATACCGATTTGGTCTGCTGTTGTATAAGATGTATTTGGGTCCTCCTCCTGAAGTTCAGCAAGCCTTTCCACAGAAACAGAACCAGTGTAACCGATAACATGTGCAAAATATTTGCTTTTTTTATAGACACGGATGGAATCCTCCTCGATATCCACTCCGGGCATTTCATTATTACTTTCTTTAATTGCTGCCACCGTCTCATCACATACATCCTGTGCCAGCACAATCGACTGGTGCTTTCGGAAACGGTTGATAAACATGGCATAGCGGACTGCCATAATCTGAAGCGTCATATCCTTGTCATATTTATCATCTATTAAAAACTTAGGGCTATCTGAACTGTCGTCAGAACGAAGAAATTCAAAAATGTCAGCCGCTGACATATCCCTTCTTTCCTGCGTCAGCTTTTCCACAGTAGTTCCAAATACTTCCGCCTTAAAACGCAGAAGGGTATTCCCACTAATTGTAAATTCCGGTACTCCTCTTTTGTCGTACTGGATATAGAATTCCAAAGAAAGCTTTTCCCCGGAACGCTCCAGAATTTTTATTAAATGATATATAATTTCGTTTTTCTGCTCTGATTTCAGGTTATCTGATTTTTCCGTAGCCGTATAGGTGACATTGTACGACAGTTTATTGTATGCCAGCAGCACACCATTGCAATCATATATATTACCTCTGGATGCCTTGATTGTTTTGGTTGCTTCTGTCCTCTTCGCAGCCTTACTAGCATAGTTATCCGTCTGCGCAATCTGAAGCTGGAACATACGGTTCATTAAAACAAAAAAAAGTAATACAAAGACAACCGCGATTGGCAGAAGTCTTGATTCAAAAAAATTTTGCAAATGTTCCTTAATCACATCTAACATACGATTGTCACCTCACCTTCCTTAATAACTTTTATCTCCTTTGGCTAATGGCACCTCCTGCTGTGGATAAAGCCTGTCTTCTAACCACTGTAAAATCTTATATATTACAATTCCAACTGCAACAGTATATATCATCTCCGGAATCATAATATGTATGATATAGAAGAGAATATCAAACCTGCTGCGCAGCAGAAAATGACAGATATAATATAGCATTCCATACAGTAAATCACTTACTGCAACCGCAAACAGCGGTATTGATAAATCATCTTTATAATATAATTTATTGGCAAACCCATTGATATAGCCAATAATCACGTATATAAATATACTGACTCCAATAATCTCACCATATATTAAGTCAATTAATCCCCCACAAATAACCCCAACAAACATCCCGTACTTTCTGCCATACATAAAACCTGAGGCAGACACTAAAATCACTAACAGATTCGGCATTATATTACTTAGCCTTATATGTGTAAAAACAGATGTCTGCAAAACAAAACAGACTAAGATTAAAAAAATCAAACTAATGCATCGTTTCATTTAAGCATCTCCTCTAACTCCGCAGAATCCTTTACCTTTGTAATCACAAATACCATACTCAGGCTGGAAAAATCCACTACCGGAGATAAATATCCGGTTTGTGTAATATTGGAGGAGTCCTTTTTGATATCCCTGACATAACCTATCAAAATTCCCGGCAGGTACTTTTCACTAATCTGTGAAGTGACTACTTCTGCACCATCTTCAATTTTGACATCACCCTTAATTCCGGTAACTTCAATCACACCATCGCTCATAAGTTTCAGGTTTCCTGTTATAATACAGTTTTCCGAATGCTTTAAAACCGTTCCATATATATTACTGTTGTCATCAATAATAGAACGTACTTTGGCATAGGACTTATTGGCCTCAATTACAATTCCCACCAGTCCGTCTCCTGCCATAACATTCATATTCTTTCTAATGCCATCCTCTGTCCCTTTGTCAATGACAAATTCCTTATTCCAGTTATTACGGTCACCGCTGATTACCCTTGCAGCTACCTTTGGATACCCTGCATACTGTTCATCCAAATCATAGAGCTTTCTAAAATTTTCCAGTTCATATTTATCCTGCTGTAATAATTTATTTTCTGCCGAAAGCTCAGCAATTTCTTCTTTTAGCTTTTTATTTTCATCTACCGTCTTCCTCATGGTTGTCAGATAATCCAGTTGTTTGGCAAGATTACTTCCAATGGAATTAATCCCCTTCTGCATCGGCGTAATCAGGCTGCCGGCTACGGAGCGGACCGGCTGCATCTTATCTGCAAAACGGTAAGAAACAACTCCGAGTACAAGGCAAAGAATAAGAATGACAACCAAAACATATTTTGGATCAATTGTTATTTTCGTCTTCTTACGCATATAATCCCCCATTCCGCGCAACTGCGCAATTTATCAAAGCCATTATTCCAACGGTACTGCATACTTTGCAGCCAGTTTAGGATGCTCTGACAAATAGCCAATTCCGGCCACTACGGTCTTTTGTGCACTGGTTGTCGTATTTACTCTCACATTCACTTCATTTGCAAAAAACTGGTCAAGCCCGGAAGTAAAAGAAGTCCCTCCTGCCAGGAAAATCCCATTATGCGTGATTTCCGTAGAAATCTCAGGCGGTGTACGCTCTAACATAGACTTAATCTGTGTCGCAATAGAATAAAAGATATCTTTCACCAACGGATAAATTTCTTTGGAAGAAATCGTAACCTTGCCCGGAAGTCCTTTTAAAACATCCCTTCCCACAACGGTAGCCGTCTGGTCTGTTTCCATAGTGGAAACAAGCTTGATTTTTAACTGCTCTGCTGTTTTTAACCCAATCACAAAATTATATTCCTTTCGGACATAATTCTGAATCGCCCTGTCAAAATCATTTCCTCCGTATGGCACCAGTTTTGATACAACAATCCCGCCTAACGAAAGAATGGAAATCTCTGTCGTATCGGCCCCCAGATTTACAATCAGGATTCCACGTGATTTTTCAATATCTAACCCAAGTCCATACGCATCTGCAATCGGTTTATCAATCAGACAGACTTTTTGCGGTTTACTCTCCGACATGGTAATAATTTTAGAATAAGCTTGTTTTTCTACTTCCGTGATATCTGCCGGAACAGCAATATAAAACTGGCAGCGGCTCATTTTCTTCTTACCGGAAATCATCTTTCCCATAAAATTCCACAAAGCTGTCATATCCTCTAAATGAGATACAACTCCTCTGCTCAGCGGCAGACAGACATGAATGCTTGGCGGTGCTTTTTCATACATTTCGTATGCTTTTTCTCCAATTGCAACCGGCTTCTTCTCTTTTCCAACGGTAGAAACTGCATTCTTCTCTAAAAGAATAATGCCGTCTCCTGTCTTATATACTTTAATGGTACTTGTTCCAAAATCAATACCAAAAGTTTTCTTTGCCATGAAAAAACCTCTTTTCTGCTTGATACCTGCATATGCCGTTCAGGATAAATAGCCACTTTCTTTCAAACTGACATAGCGGTTGTCACCAATCACAATATGGTCCAGAAGCGGAATGCCAATTAACTCTCCCGCTTGGACGATTCTGCGGGTTAAAACCAAATCCTCCCGGCTCGGTGACGGGTCTCCGGATGGATGGTTGTGCAAAAGAATCACTGATACTGCCTTGTGTTTTAAAGCATAATAGTAAACTTCCCTTGGAGATGCAAATGCCGAATTAAAGGAACCGTTTGAAATCACTTTATCGGAAACAACAGCATTTCTCCCATTCAACACCAAAAGCCTTACCTGTTCCGTCTCTAAAAAACGCATAGACGGCATATAATATGCTGCAATCCTGCATGGTTCTTCACATACAAGAACTTCCTGCGCTGTATGGTTTCTTAACATCCGTTTTGTAATTTCTGCCAGACACAGAAGCTGGATGGCCTTCACTCTGCCAATTCCCTTTATCTCCTGTAACTGCTCCATTGAGCTTTGGAACAGCCCGCTGATACATTTTCCCGGAAGCGAAAGCAGCAGCCTCTTGGCTAACGATGTGGAACATTCCCCACTGCTGCCTGTCCGAAGAATGACTGCTAACAGCTCGCTGTCAGACAAACATTCCGCACCATACCTCTCACACTTCTCATACGGACGCTCTGACACTGGCATTTCCCGCATTGTTATTCCGTTTTTCTCCATATTCCCTCCTGTCCAAGGAGGCTTCCCATTTGTGTAAATTATAAATTTCCATAATTTCACATAGTATTAATAGTATCACAAAATATTTGCTTTGTATAGATTTTCATTCGGAAAATATCGTGTAATTTTCGTGAACATATGACAAAAAGTTACTATTCACAGCTAATTTTAGATAATAAGCAGAATCGGCGTGCTTGCACGTAAGAGAATGCTTATTATCTAAAATTGGCGTATAAGCTGTTCTAAAAGCATAAGTAAAACACAAGCTGCTGGTTTTACGCATGACTTTTAGAACGGCTGTGAATAGTAACCAACCCTGCATTTTTCATATATTGCAAAGACATGGTAATTCCATATCTGGCATGATACCAGGTAAGCCCGCCCTGAAAATATACGGCATACGGCGGTTCAATCGGACCGTCTGCGCTTAACTCAATGGAAGACCCCTGTACAAAAGCACCTGCCGCCATAATCACATCACTGTGATAACCCGGCATGGCATATGGCTCCGGCGCCACATGGCTGTCTACCGGCGAAGCTGCCTGAATTCCCCGGCAGAATGCAATGACAGCTTCCGGCGAACCAAGCGTGACCGCCTGAATAATGTCATGGCGGGATTCTGTTTTATCCGGTACTGCCACAAACCCTAAATCTTCATAGATATTAGCGGCAAAAATGGCCCCCTTTAATGCGCCTGCCGTAACAGTCGGTGCCAGAAAAAATCCCTGAAAGAAGGACTGGTTAACGCCAAGAGTTGCCCCGACCTCTTTTCCAAGCCCTGGAGCGGTCAGACGATAGGCACACAAATCAATATATTTTTCTTTGCCTACAATATATCCGCCGATTGGCGCCAGCCCGCCGCCCGGATTTTTAATCAAAGAACCGACACAGAGGTCTGCCCCTGCCTGTGTTGGCTCTATGCATTCTACAAATTCCCCATAGCAATTATCCACCATGCAAATCACATCATGCTTGACTCCTTTGATAAAAGAAATCAGTTCCCCAATTCTCTCTACAGAAAGGGTTTTTCTTGGCGCATATCCTTTGGAGCGCTGGATGGTGATTAATTTTGTCTTGTCATTGATGGCTTTTTTGATTCCTTCCAAATCAAAAGAGCCATCCTCTAACAAATCCACCTGACGGTATTTGATACCAAACTCCTTTAGGGAACCCGGCGGATTCTTCCTTTTGATTCCAATGACACCCTCTAACGTATCATATGGTTTCCCAACCGGTGATAACAATTCATCCCCCGGACGAAGAATTGCTGACAAGGCAATGGTCAGTGCATGTGTTCCACAGGTAATTTGCGGACGGACAAGGGCGGCTTCCGTATCAAATACCTCTGCGTATACCGCTTCTAACGTCTCCCTTCCCAAATCATCATATCCATATCCGGTTGTTGCTTCAAAACAGGCCGCGCTGACTCTGTTATTCTCCATCGCCCGGATTACCTTCATCTGGTTTAATTCAGCGATTTCATCAATCTGATGAAATCTGTCTTTTAATCCCTTTTGAACCGTGTCGCAAAAATCATATACTTCCTCATCGATTCCTGCTGACAGATACATCTCTTTTAATGTGTTCATTTTTAGCCTCCATGCTACGACTGTTTTTTAAGAGCAGATAATGGCACAAGTTTTTGCGTAGCACAAAACTTGCAGGTTGAAAAACAAAGTTTTTCAACCTTGTCCTCATTTCTGCAAGGTGAACTTTGTTCCCCTTGGTTCTATTGCGCATCCCCGATATTTGTGTCAAGCAATACCATACAGTCCTGTATACAGTACCAAAGCAGTGCATCTTCATCTGCAAATTTTTCCTTTTCCAGCCATGTGACATCCCGCTCCCTGCGAAACCAGGTAAACTGCCTTTTTGCAAAATGCCTTGTTTCCTGCTTAATTCGTTCATAAGCAT
This sequence comes from uncultured bacterium, assembly GCA_947643145.1. Lineage (GTDB taxonomy): Bacteria > Bacillota > Clostridia > Lachnospirales > Lachnospiraceae > Butyribacter. The sequence continues at coordinate 13,287 of CANRVD010000022.1, forward strand.
GATCCATTGTATCACGCCCTTCCAATGCGTCAATGATTTCTTTATAACCAAGACCCTGCATGGAAACCATTTTTCTGGTACAGCCCATTTCCAGAAGTTTTTTTACTTCCTCCTCTAAGCCTTCTTCCCGCATTTTATCCACTCTTTTGTTAATTCTTTCATATAACACATCCCTTGGCAGGCTCAATACATAATACCTAAAATGATATTTTGCATGTTTCTGCCGCTGTGTTTCATTGTGCTCCGAAATCTTCTTTCCCGTCTGTCTGTAATATTCCAAAGCACGGATGACCCGCTTGACATTATTGGGATGAATGGCATCTGCCGCTTTTTCATCTACCTTTGCAAGTTCTCTATGAAGTGCTTCCTTCCCGTGGCACTTTGCAAATTCTGCCAACTCCTCCCGGTAGAAAGTATCCGCCTCCGTTTCCTCAAAATCAACAGCATATAAGACAGACTGGATATAAAAGCCTGTCCCGCCTGTTAAAATCGGTATCTTCCCCCGCCTGTGAATGTCTTCGATACATTCCCTGCATCGTTTTTGGAAAACCGCTACGCTAAACTCTTCCCACGGCTCAAACTCATCAATCAGATGATGCCTGACCCCCTGCATTTCCTCCGGCTTTATTTTAGCAGTGCCAACATTCATATGACGGTATACCTGCATGGAATCCGCCGATATAATTTCACCATCCAAGGCTTTTGCAAGACCAATGGATAAGGCTGTTTTTCCTACAGCAGTAGGCCCGGTTAATATAATTAAGGGCGTTTTTGACATATCCAAATCTCCAATCCTTTTTCTACATATAATATGATGTTGAGGTCAAAAGACTCATTTTTGTATCTACTTCGTCGATTTGCACGAAAGAAAAAGATAACTAAGAAAGCGGAATAATAATTTTTATCTCCGGACTGTTCGAAACCGTTGGTGCTTAAACAGCGTCGTTTGCTGTTTTATGCACCATTACGTGCTTCGCCAAGCGAAAGCGTGTCCTGAATGAAAATTATTATTCCGCTTTCTGCATTATTGTATCATTGTGCAAATTGACGAAGCCACTAAACAAGTAGAACTTTTGCCCCTAACATCATAGTATCAAACAATACGCTTAAAACGCTTTTCTAACTCTTTTTTGGTCAGACTAATCATCGTCGGCCTGCCATGCGGACAATGATATGGATTCTCAAGCACCATCAGTTCTTTTAACAATTCCTCCATCTGCACCACAGGAAGCTTGCTGTTTCCCTTTACAGCGGCTTTGCATGACATGGATGCCACCTTTTCCAAAAGCACTTCCGGTGTGCGCTTTCTTCCCTGCTCTTCTGTCAGGGAATCGATAATTTCCAATAAAAGCTCCTGTGAACCAACAGACGGCAGATGTGCCGGTACACCGTTTACTGCATATTCCCTTCCGCCAAATGGTTCAATCTGATAACCTGCCTGTACAAATACTTCTTTGTTTTCCTCTACCGCCTGCTGTTGTGACATGGAAAGCGTCAGAACTACCGGAGGCCTTAAAAGCTGTGTCATCGGCTCTTTTTCCTGCAATTCCTTCATAAACCGTTCATATAATACTTTCTCATGGGCAGCGTGCTGGTCTACCAGATATAATGCATCTTCATACTGCAAAATCCAGTAGGTGGAAAACGCCTGCCCGATAATTTTAATTTCCTTCTGAATCTTATCAGCACCAGACAAAATTCCTTTTTCAAATAAATCCTCCTGCTTCGCATCTTTTACCGGATATGCAGGATGTTCGGCAAGCAGGTTTTGGTTTTGCACAGGCTGCGGTTCCGGCTGTACCAGTTTCTGCTCCTGATGGGCAGGCTTTTGTACATATCCTGCTGTGGGACTGCTTTTTATGTTTCTTTGCGTATTTGCTGTCATTACAGAACTGCCTTGCACATTTTGCGGCATTTCCATTGTATACTCCTGCTTTCTGGCAATATCTTCCTGCCAGTTTGTATCTTTTCTCTTTTCCGGCTGCCCTTCCGCAGCCCTCTTTTTTTCAAATGGCTCTGCTCCGCGTGGAATGACCGTCTTCTTTTCTTTCTTTTCCTGAAACGTTACTTCTGGTATAAATTCCCGGTGTTTTAATGCCTCCGATATCCCATGGTACACACTCTTAAAAATTTCTTCCTCCCTGTTAAAGCGAATCTCCATTTTCTGCGGATGGACATTTACGTCAATATATTCCGGTGCAACCGTAATATGAAGTACGGTAAACGGATACCGCTGTTTCATAACATAAGGGGCATATGCCTCCTCAATGGCGCGGTGAATCAGAGGACTTTTGATATAACGCCCGTTAATAAAATAATTCATCATACCACGGTTGCCGCGTGAAACAACCGGCTTTCCAATAAACCCATCAAGTTCACTAAAATCCTCTTTCTGTGATACTGCAATCAGATTGGAGGTAATTTCCCGTCCATAAACATGGTAAATAACATCCTTTAAATTCCCATTGCCAGAAGTTGAAATCTTCGTCTGCTTCTGATTAATAAAACGAAACGCAATATCAGGATGCGAAAGCGCCATCCGCTCTACCAGCCCGCTGATATAGCCCGCCTCTGTCTGGGCCGTTTTTAAAAATTTAAGCCTTGCCGGTGTATTATAAAAAAGATTTCTCACTAAAAACGTAGTGCCATCCGGGCAGCCAACATTTTCTTCGATTTTTTTTTCGCCGCCATCTATGCAGTAACGCACTCCCATCAATTCTTCTTTTGGTTTTGTTACCATTTCAAGTTGTGATACCGATGCAATGCTTGCAAGTGCCTCCCCGCGGAAACCAAGACTGGAAATTTCAAGCAAATCCGTAACATCCTTGATTTTACTGGTCGCATGGGGTGCAAAAGCAAGTTCAATATCCTCTTTTTCGATACCGCTTCCATTGTCTGTAATACGGATTAGCGTCTTCCCGCCATCCTGAATTTCAATCGCAACCGCATTCGCCTTCGCATCAATTGCATTTTCAACCAATTCCTTTACCACAGCCATCGGTCGCTCCACCACCTCGCCGGCAGCAATTTTATTTATCGTATCCTGATTCAGCAAATGTATCTGTGCCATACTTTACTCCATTACTTCATTCTTTATATTCGTTCTTTTAATTTCACCTGCATTTTATACAATATATTTAATGCTTCAATCGGCGTAGTTGCTGATAAATCCAAATCGTGCAGTTCCACAATAATATCATCCGTTTTAATCCCTGTATTTGACGTATCAAACAGGGACATCTGCCCCAGTTTCTCGGACTCTATTTCCGACTCTGTTTTTTTACGTGTCTTTCGTTTCGTATGGGTCTGCTGCTCAATTCCATATGTATAATCAGGAATATCATATTCCACATCAATTCCTTTGGCTTTCGCCGCAATATCGTTATCACTTAACTCCCCAACGATTTCCCTTGCCCTCTGAAGCACATTCTCCGGGACTCCCGCAAGCTTTGCAACCTGAATTCCATAGCTCTTATCTGCACCGCCCTTTATAATTTTACGAAGAAATACAATATCCTCTCCCTGCTCCTTTACCGCAATACAGTAATTGTCTACACTGTCTAATTTTCCTTCTAACTCCGTCAGTTCATGGTAATGCGTTGCAAAAAGTGTCTTTGCCCCCAAAAGCCTTGGGTTTGCAATGTGTTCAATGACGGACCATGCAATCGAAAGCCCGTCAAAGGTGCTGGTTCCCCGTCCGATTTCGTCAAGTATAATTAAGCTGTCCTTAGTGGCATTGCGCAAAATATTGGCAACCTCAGTCATTTCCACCATAAAGGTACTCTGCCCGCTTGCCAAATCATCCGAAGCACCGACTCTGGTAAAAATCCGGTCAACAATTCCAATCGTGGCACTCTTGGCCGGAACAAAGGAGCCGATTTGCGCCATTAAAACCAACAGGGCAGTCTGCCGCATGTACGTTGACTTTCCCGCCATATTCGGCCCGGTAATAACGGCTATCTTGTGGTTATCATCATCCAGATAGGTATCATTTGCAATAAACATATCATGCGGAATCATCTTTTCTACCACCGGATGCCTTCCATCCTTAATATCAATTTTTCCACCCCGCGTCATCACCGGACGGACATAATGGTTCTGTTCCGCTACCAGCGCAAGCGAGGCAAACATATCCACCGCCGCAATGATTTTCGCTGTTTCCTGTATCTTGGAAATCTCCTGAAAAATCCTCTCCCTGACCTGACAGAATAATTCATACTCCAGATTATACAGCCTGTCCTCCGCCCCAAGAATGGTATCCTCCAGTTCTTTTAAACGTGGTGTCGTATATCGCTCTGCATTGGCTAATGTCTGCTTTCTCGTCCATTCGATTGGTACAAGCCCTTTATAGGAATTGGTCACCTCTAAATAATAACCAAAAACTTTATTATATTTGACCTTTAGATTCTTAATGCCTGTCCGTTCCTTCTCTTCCTCCAAAAGCTCTGTAAGCCATGTTTTTCCATCTGTCTTTGCACGGCGCAGGCGGTCTACCTCTTCATTATAACCATCCTTTATAAGCCCCCCTTCACGAATGGACAGAGGCGGCTCTTCTTCAATGGCTGCTTCAATCAAATCGTGCAGCTCTTTTAAGTCCTCCATCTGATTTCCATATTTCCGAAGCAGCGTCCCTTCATAGGAGGATAATATAAATTTAATCGGCGGCAGCATGGAAAGTGACTGCCGGAATGCAATCAAGTCCCTTGCATTTGCGCTACGATAGCTGATTTTACTAATCAGACGCTCTAAATCATAAATGGGGGAAAGATACTCCCTTAATTCTTCCCTGTTAATCACATTGTCATTTAATGCACCAATGATATCCAGCCGTTCATTGATTGCCTCTAACTGTAAAAGCGGCTGCTCAATCGCACCTCGCAGCATTCTGGCTCCCATTGCCGTTTTTGTCTTATCCAAAACCCAGAACAGAGAACCTCTTTTTGCCTTTTCCCGCATTGTCTCACATAATTCAAGGTTTCTTCTGGTAGAGCGGTCAAGAAGCATATAACTGCCAGATACATAGGGATGCAGCATAGTAATATGCTCCAGAGAAATCTTCTGGGTTTCCTCAAGGTACTGCATCACAGCTCCTGCCGCTGCGATTCCGATATTGTAACCGTCCAATCCAAGCCCCGCAAGGCTTCCGACCTTAAAATGCCGCTTTAGGGTTTCCCTGCAGCGTTCTTCGTCAAAATGCCATGCGTCAATCGCAGATACCACAACACCAAGGCGTCCCTGCAAATCTTCAAAATCCACTCCCGATACCAGAAAGGAATCATTACAGATAATCTCTGATGGAGATGTTTTCCCGATTTCATCCAAAAGCTGGTTCTGGGAATCAAATTCCGCCAAAAAATAGTCTCCTGTCGTCACATCCACATAGGAAATACCATATGCATTTGTCGTATATACCACACACATTAAGTAATTATTTTTCGAAGCATCCAGTGCCTGTGTATTCAGGTTCGTTCCGGGGGTTACTACTCTTGTGACTGCCCTTTTTACCAGTCCCTTTGCCTCTTTTGGGTCTTCTACCTGCTCACAGATGGCAACTTTGTATCCTTTCGTTACCAGTTTGTTCAAATATCCGTCTACTGCATGGAAAGGAACACCACACATCGGCGCACGTTCCTCTAACCCACAGGCTTTTCCTGTCAATGTAAGTTCTAATTCCCTGGAGCAGATATTTGCATCCTCAAAAAACATCTCATAAAAATCCCCTAAACGATAAAAAAGAATACAATCTTTGTATTCCTCTTTGGTTTCCATATATTTTTGCATCATTGGTGTGAGTGGCATAATCTGTTTCCTCTCTTTTCTTAGGTGCTGTTAAAAGATATATTGTTTCTTAACAGTTCCTTACTTTCAATTCCTCTTTTATATTATGAGTAACACGGTAAGCCGAGTTCTGTATCTGACAATCATCTATCTAGACCTGACGTTACCATCAGGTTCAAGCGACCTACCCGGAACACAGCGGGCCACCGTATCATTCCTGTTCGGTCTTGCTTCGGATGGGGTTTACAGCCGCCGCCTTTGTTACCAAAGACGCGGTGAGCTCTTACCTCACCTTTTCACCCTTACCAGCCATGCTGGCGGTTCTTTTCTGTTGCACTAGCCTGGGAGTCACCTCCACCGGACGTTATCCGGCATCCTGCCCTGTGAAGCTCGGACTTTCCTCACCTGCAGCCTTTCGGCATTTGCAGCCGCGATTGTCTGTGTTACTCATCGTGCCCTATTTTAGCATAAGACTTTTAAAAAGTAAAGAACACTGCCAGCAAATGCAGAATAACAGTAACACGCATATTATGTTTAACGTTTCCCAAAACTTAATGCACAGTTATTACAATGCTCCATACAATCCCCGCACTGGATACATTCCCTGTCCCCAACTTGGCTTACATCTAACCTGCAATGGGCGACACAGGCATTGCAGCCATTACATTTCTCTTTGTCCACCCGCATTCCTATCAAGGCAGTCCTGTGAAACATGCTGTAAAATGCCCCCAGTGGACAGAGGAAGCGGCAGAAACTTCTAAAAATAAATACCGCTGAAAGAATCACTACGGCTAACACTGCCATTTTCCATGAAAAAAGGCTGCCCGCCAACGCATGCAGACGCTCATTCCCTGCGACCAGAAATACTCCGCCCTCTAACGTACCCGCAGGACAGATATATTTACAAAATCCCGGCACAGCAAACAGCAGCGGCACTCCGATTACAAACAGAATCAAAAGTATATATTTTAAAACCGATAACCTTTTTGTCCATTTATTCTTTTTAAGCTTTTTGGCAGGAATTTTATATAACAGTTCCTGAATAAGGCCAAACGGACATAAAAAACCACAAATGACCCTTCCAAAGATAACGCCAAACAGTAATAATACTCCTAACATATAATACGGAATTTTATACCGGGAAGAAAGCAGTGCGGTCTGAAAACTGCCAAGAGGACAAGACGCAACTGCCCCGGGACAGGAATAACAGTTTAGGCCGGGAACACATAGTCCCTTTCCCTCCCCCTGGTAAATTTTTCCCTCTGCAAATCCGGTCACATTGCAATTATATAAAAGGGCACAAATGACCTGGATTATTTTCCTTCTTCGCATTATCCGATTCCTATACACTCATAACAGATACGGATTGCTTTGCTCTTAATATCATGAAATCCATTTTGCCAAAGACCGATTAAGATAAGTGCAATTGCTGTAATGAGCAGTCCTTTCCTGATAATTTTCACCTTCATCATGTTTCTCCCTGTATTTTTCTTTTTTGCTGGTACAGATACCGAATGGATAACAAATCCGTTTAATCCTCTTGTTTTGTACCAGTGCCTAAGGCCGCATCAATGGCCCTCTTATACTCCTTATACTGTTCATCCGCGCCCAATGCCCCCAGATACATATTTTTTACGGCACCATCTTTGCCAATCACCAGAGTATACGGAATTCCGTCACAAGGATATTGTTCCGATATCTTTCCTTCCATATCATAAGCAATCGGAAAACGGTATCCATTATCAGAAACAAATTGATTTACAATCTCTTTATCCTCCTCGCAGTTAACCGCAAGAATCGAAATCTCCTGACCATATTCCTTGTAAAGCTTCTCAAATGCCGGCATTTCCCCGACACATGGGCCACACCAGGTCGCCCAGAAATTTAGCAATACTACCTTCCCACTTTGTTCCGAAAGAATAAATGTTTTCCCATCTGTTGTTTCTGCAGTAAAATTTGGTGCACTGTCGCCCACCGAAAGTTCCTTGGAATCAGCCTGTTCCTTCTGCTGCTCCTGCTCTTCCCGGTCATTTCCACATCCTGCCAGTATGAACACCGCAAAAAAAATAAACAAACCTCTCATACAAAAACGTTGTCTGTTTACTCTTTTTCTCTGCACCATTTTCCCTTTTCCAAACAAGGCCCAAATCCTGCCTGTATATTCCCTTTTCACCATGTCCGATACTCCTTATCCGTATTATTACGATTACTTCGGAAGTTAAAATCACCAAAGCCAAATGTAAAAGGCTATTTTGTTCTTTTACATTTGGCTCACTGTTTCAAAGAAATTATTGCAAAACGTTGCGGTTCCCAATTATTTTTCCCACTTGTATTCCAAAAGTTTTCCTGTCCTGCCATGATATTTTAACTCATACTTTACAGAACCTTTTTTCATTTCTACCTCATATATCTCAATACCGTCGTCATCATCTCTTTCCATCCACACAACAGAAGCACCTGGTACTTTTTTCTTTGCAAGCTTTTTACAGGCAGCCTTGCTTAAAAGTGCCTTGTTACTCCTTTTTACAACTTCTTCTTCCCAGCCATACGCAATCAGCTTTCCGTCAGAAGCGCGGTAAGTAAGCTCATATTCCTTCGTTCCTTTATACAGCTTAACTTCATAGACTTTCGTTCCTTTTTCGTAATCCTGTTCCACCTCTGTAACACGGGCGCCAGGTACCTTCTGCAATGCCTTTGTTTCTGCCTGCTGTTCACTGGTAATCCCCTTTGCCGATACCATAGCAGAAACAGAAAGAACCGTAAGTGAAATAATACATATTGCAACTAAGAAATTAGAGATTGTCTTCTTCATAAAATAGCCTCCTTAATGTCTTTTTTTTGAATCGAGAACATTATAGCAAATTTTTTTAAAAAAATCATGTCAGAAATTTTACAATTTTGTGAATAGTAACGTAAACAACATCAAAAACAGTAACCTAAAAATCATCCTCTTCAATCACATGAATTTCTAAATAATCAAATGGAATTTCCTCAATAAAGTTATCCTTCGTAAAACGTGTTTTATCAATCCGCTGAAATTCCTTTATATTCATATCCAGCCAGATAGGTTTTCCCAAATCAAAAGTATAGCAGACCTCCTCCAGCGCATCAAAAACCTTTTTTGTCCGGTTTTTCTCGGAGGACGGCGCACTGTCACAGATTGTAATATCCCGTATCATCCGATTCTCTTTCCATTCCTTTGCCCACAATCGAAACATAACCCTTTCCTCCTTGCACCGCCTGACAATTACAAAGCCAGACTATTTTAACTTTTAAGCTATTCACCTCATTTCTGTGCAACCATCCTGCACATCTCCTGAAAAGTTTTTCTAGTCACTTCAAAAGGCGCTGCCAAAAGTTTCTTTTCGTTCTGCATCATTTCATCAATCATTTCCTCTGTTTCTTCCCCTGATAGCTCTACAATGCCAAGAAGTTCTTTTAATGCGCCCTCAAACTGCTCCAGGCTGCCAAAGCCAAGGGTGCGGAGTGCCATAATCACCTGTGGTTCATAGTTTTCCGGCAGAGCAGACAAATACCCTGCAAGAAAGACTCCCACTGCCTTTCCATGTGGAATCCCCTTATGATATGTCAGATAATAACTCAGTCCATGCGGCAGGCTGGTTCCGGTCTGTGCAATTGCCATTCCTGCAAGGCTGGAAGCAAACATCAGCCTTTCATAATCCCCGTCCTTTGCGTCAATCCCAAACAAAACATCTGCCGCCATGCCCCATACCTCCATTGCATACTGGCAAAGCATACGGCTGTAATCCGTGGCATCAGAATGAAAATAACTTTCTATCATATGGCCAAGTGCATCTACTGCTGTATTGACCAGTAAAGAAAGCGGTGCCTTTTCAATATACTTTCCATCCACAAGTGCAAGTTCCGGAAAAATCATGTGGCTGATACTTTGTTTTGTCTGAATATCTTCTCTGGTCAGAATGGCATACGGCGTCACCTCAGAACCCGTCCCACAGGTTGTAGGAACAGCCACAACTGGCAGATAGCGCAGCTCCACCTTCTGGTACAGCACTTCTTTGGAGCTGTCCCGGTTCTGTAACATTAATGCGATTGCCTTCGCCGCATCTAATGGCGAACCGCCGCCAACGCCAATGACAAAATCCGCTCCTTCCTTTCTGCCAAATTCTGCTGCTTCCATAATGCTGTCTACAGAAGGGTTCTCTTTTATCTTATCAAATATAACATATGCTGTATGATGCAAATCCAACCCGTCTGTTACATCCTGCAATGCCCCATTCTTTTTAGAAGAAGAACCACCTGTTACAATCAGCGCCTTTTTTCCAAAATGCGCCATCTGGGCACTGTGCCTTTTAACAGCATCCTTCTCCTGAAATACTTTTGTTGGTAAATAAAATTTCATCATTTCCCTCATTTCCGCAAAGTGACGCCTGCGTACTGTATCGCTGACATTTCGCACATCAGTCCTCTTCGCTTTGTTGCACATCTCCTAAACTACATACTCTTGGTCATGCTGCGACCATCGCAAGCAGCTAATCCACCAATGTTTGTGCTGCTCACAGCTCAAACTTGCCGTGTGAACAAACTTTGTTTATTCACACTTCTTTTATGATATGATGTCTAAACTGCTTCATCCCTGCATCATGATATTACTGTATCTGCTCATATAAAGGTTTTCGCACCTTCTTTCTGGTAAGCTCTACCAGTCCAAGTTTCGTCATATCCACAAGGTTTACCGGTACTGTATCCCTGCCAAGTTCCCGGCGGAAAGTTTCTAACAGTTCTTTGTTTGCTTCCTCAGAATCCATATCTATAAAATCCACTAAAATAATTCCAGAGAGATTTCGCAGACGGATTTGTACCGCAATTTCCTTTGCCGCTTCCAGATTTACTTTTAAAAAATTCTTTCTGGCATCTTTCTTTTTAATGGCTTTTCCGGTATTGACATCAATCACAACAAGTGCTTCTGTCGGCTGGATAACCAGATACGCTCCATTTTTCAGCCAGACCTTGGGCAGCAGTGCCTTTTCAATGGTTCTTCCAATATCAAATACGGATTCCATTTTCCCATGCTCTGGATTCCACAGTAAAACCTCCGGCACATCCTTCCATCCGCTCCTGTCTAAAAACTCTTTCGCTGATGTAAAAATTTCCTCATCATCTGTCAAAACCTCACCTGCATTTTCCTGAGAAATACTTTGTATGCTCTCAAGATATGCCGGCGGTGCCTGATACAGACAGCTAAACTGCTTTTTATGCTTTCCAAAGACAATCAGCTTCTCTAAACGACTCTCTAACCGGTCAATTTCCCTCTCCAAGTCTTCTTTGGAAGCAGAGGCACTATTTGTACGGGCAAGAAGTCCATATCCTTTACGGTTGCAATATTCCTGTAAAAATTCCTGCAAATCCTTTCTAACCTGCTTGTCCTTGATCTTTTTGGAAACACAGGCTTTTTTCTCTCCAATAGACAGCACAACATATTTTCCGGGAAACTCCAGATTTCCGGTGAGGGTAGGCGGTTTTGTCTTCACTGCCTCCCGCTCGACCTGCACGATAATCTCATCTCCTGTCAGAACCCGGTTCTGCCCATGAATCACACTGTCTGTATGTACCGGGCAAAAATCAGCCTTCAGAGGCAGATATCCCATCTGTCCCTGTTCAAATTCCACAAATGCAGCATGAATGTTTTTTACAATATTTCGTACCTTTCCAACATAGATATTTCCAAGGATTCCCTCTGACTGCGCCCGCTCTATCTGCAGCTGCCGGATTCGGCCCTCTTCTGTCCATGCCGTAATCAGCCTGTCCTCCTGCCTTGTAATCAAAAGCTGGTTTTTCACCACATCCCCTCCTTTACTTAGGGCAGGCTCTTCCATATTCCGAAAGCGGAACCAGCCTGCATGGAATTTCGCTTGACAATGTATGGATTTCCCCCTTTTTCGCATCCCCATCCGCATACATCTCCAGTCTGTGGATCTGATAGGAATACCCATCATATTCCTTTTCCTCCTGCGTACACAAGGCTTCCAACACTAATTCCGGTTTAATATTTACAATACTTCCTGCCGTTAGCTGCATATAGAGTACCGGAAGGTATTCCTTGGTATCAAGCGTTATTTCTCCATATCTGCCCCCGGTAAAGGCTTCAAACTCGTCCCTGTCGTCTGTCAGTTTATAGATATTTTCCCGGATATCAACCATTTTTTCCGAGCGTTTTGTCTTTTTTACAATTTCAATGGCATCCCTTGCTGCAAACCTTCTGGCAGCCTCTTTTCGCTGCTCCTTCTCCGTCAGAAAACTTGTCCTTCCAGGCTTTACTGTTATCAGATAATCACAGGCCGCCAACACAGCCATAGACGTTTTCGACTCTTCTTCCAGTACAGTAAACTCCCTGACACGAATTTCATCATTCATCGCTGCATTCAGCCTTGCCACAAAATCCGTCACCGACTCACTATCTTCTAAAACAATATCCAGATATTCCGCATCACTGGAAAGGCCAATTCCAAGCGGAGAAGCAAAAGACATAAGCTGATGCGGGGAAAAGCCCTGACTATAACTCATTGCAATATCCGCTCTCCGAAAAGCCTTCTGAAAATAGCGCATCACATCAAGATGCCCTATAAAACGCATAGAACCGTTCTTGGAAAACTTAATTCTCGCCTTCATCCGTATTCCCCGCCTTTCTTAATTTTGAATGCTTTCCCCAAAACCCGGAAAGCATTTATACTACTGCTGAAAAATGTATCATTCTTTACATACACCACATGCAAACTTTGCGGCACCGCAGCCTGCACATTTGACACGGCAGTTTGGTGTTACTGTTTCTGCTTTGGCATTGTTATATTCCCGCAACAGAAAGTCCTTCGTCACGCCGATATCAATAAAATCCCAAGGAAACAGCTCGTCCTCCCCACGCTGCCTCTTTATATAAAAATCCATATCCACATGGAATTCCTGAAATGCCTCTACCCAGTTTTCATAGTGAAAAAACTCTGACCATGCATCATAGATACAGCCGCTTTCATATGCCCGCAAAATCACATCACAAAGCTTTCTGTCGCCTCTTGCAAAAATCCCTTCAAGCTCTGATACATCTGCATCATGGCAGTTATATTTAATACTCTTTGCATTTAACTGCCCCTTTACCTTATCAAGCAGGAAATACCTCTTTTCCTTTGCCTCTTCTTTTGAAACCATTGGCGACCATTGAAACGGCGTAAACGGCTTTGGCACAAAAATAGAGGTGCTTGTCACAATACTTACCTTGCCATTCCGCTCTTCCTTTGGAATGGTATAATATTCCCTTGCAATTTTATCGGAAAGAACAGCAATTTCTTCAATATCTTCCCATGTCTCCCCTGGTAATCCCATCATAAAATAGAGCTTCACGCGGTTCCATCCGCCAAGAAATGCATCCTTTGCCCCCTTTAAAATAACCTCTTCCGTAAGGCCTTTATTAATCACGTTGCGCATTCGCTGCGACCCGGCCTCCGGCGCAAAGGTCAGGCTGCTCTTTCTGACATCCTGCACCTTTGACATTACATCCAGTGCAAAAGCATCAATCCGAAGGGAAGGCAGGGAAATATTGACTCCCTTACCCTGAAATTCATCTATCAGCCAGTAAACCAGCTCCGACAATTCCTTATAATCACTGGAACTTAAAGAGCTTAGGGAAATTTCATCATGTCCGGTAGAGCGTAACATCTCTCCCGCACGCCGCTTTAAAAACTCTAAACTCCTTGGCCTGATTGGCCGGTACAGCATGCCTGCCTGACAAAAACGGCATCCTCTGATACAGCCGCGCTGGATTTCCAGTACCACCCTGTCCTGTGTTATCTTGATATAAGGCACCAGCGGCTTCTTAGGATAAAAGGTATCTGACATATCCCTTTCCACCTGTTTTAGAACCTTTTTCGGTGCTTCCTTTACAATTGGATAAAAATCAGCCAGTGTCCCATCTTCCTGATATTTTACTTCATAAAATTGTGGAATATACATTCCGGGAATTCCTGCGGCTGCCTTTAAAAATTCTACCCTGTCCCTGCCAGATGCTTTCCATTCTTTATACGTATCTAACAGTTCATCATAAACCGTTTCCCCCTCGCCAATATAAAAGATATCAAAAAAGTCAGCAATTGGTTCCGGGTTGTAGGCACAGGGACCGCCGCCAATTACAAAAATGTCCCCCTCTTTCCTGTCCTTTGCCCGAAGAGGGATTCCTGACAAGTCAAGAATCTGCAAAATATTGGTATAACACATTTCATACTGCAGCGTAATGCCAAGGAAATCAAAATCCCTGACTGGCTCCTGGCTTTCCAGTGCAAAAAGCGGAATATTCTGCTCCCGCATGATTTTGTCCAAATCCATCCACGGGGAATAGACACGCTCACAGTAAGTATCCTCCCGTAGATTCAGCATATCATATAAAATCTGGATTCCCATATGGGACATCCCTATTTCATAAACATCTGGAAAACACATACAAAATCGGATATCTACCTTAGAAGGATTCTTCTTAACCATATTGATTTCGCCGCCAATATATCTTGCCGGCTTTTCTACCGATAAAAGTATCTCATCACTTAACGCCAGTTTTCTCATAAAAATCTCTCATTTCTTCTTTGAAATATTCTGTTTCATTACCTGTGTCACCTGATTTACAAGGCTTTCCCAGTGACTGTCATCAGAAAGTACCTGCTTTACATACTCCTTATCATATTCCTTATAGGAAAGCTGTAGATGGAAGGAAAGCACCAGTACGAAAAAAAGCACCCCTGCAGTTACCATACGCAGTATGCCAAAGCGATGCCTTCCTTCCTCAATAGACGAATCCTCCTCCTGACTGTTAACAAACCTTCTTTCTCTTCCAAATCCCGGTGTAAAAGAAGATTTTGCAAGCCGGATTTTCTCTGAACGGCTCATCTGCCGTTCCTCCCCTCCATCATATCCATTATAATCCATATTCATTTCACCACGCCCTTTCCTGCTTTTAAAGCCAATTACCCGTCAAGCTTGGCTTTGCTTTTCAGTAAAAAGTATGCGTGATTTTTCTTATTTATGTTAAATCATTACCATTCAAGGCAAATTCATGACAATAAAATTTTACGAAACATGATTTCTATTGTTTCAGAAACCAAACAAACTCTTCGTGCTTGCACGTAAGAGGCCGCTTGGTTTCTGAAAGAGTCAAGCCTTGCCGTCATCAATCCACCCAAGGTCAGGATACTCCATACAGCGGTCTCTTGTCAGAAGCTTTTTAATCGCTTCATTTACATCCGCTCCCTCAAAAAGCACCTGACAAATCTGCTCCACAATCGGCATGGTAACATTATACTTTTTTGCCAGCATATATACTGCCTTAGCAGAATAGACACCCTCCACTACCTGTTTTACTTCTTCTAATGCCTCTTTTACCGAGCGTCCCTGTCCAATCAGATAACCGGCATTGTGATTCCGGCTGTGGTTACTGGTACAGGTAACAATCAAATCGCCAATCCCAGATAAACCGCCGATTGTCTCCATCTTTGCGCCCATTGCAACACCCAGACGGGAAATTTCTGTAATTCCCCTTGTAATTAGCGCTGCCTTTGTATTATCACCAAAACCAAGGCCATCACAGACACCTGCCGCCAGCGCAATGACATTTTTTACAGAACCGCCAAGCTCAATTCCAATAATATCAGGGCTGATATACACCCTAAAGTTATCATTCATAAAAATTTCCTGGATATAAATGGCAGATGCTTTATTCGTACTGCCCACCACCACTGTTGTAGGCATCCCAATGGCTACCTCCTCCGCATGGCTTGGGCCGGAAAAAACAGATACATCTGCCTGCGGGATTTCTTCCACCAGAATATCACGAAGTGTTTTTAAAGAAGCTTCCTCAATTCCCTTTGCCGCATTTACAATTCGCTGTCCCTGTGGAAGCAGGGGAGCTGCCATCTTTGCCGTACTTCTGACGAAAGGAGACGCAACAGTAAACACCAGCAAATCCCTGTCAGCACAGGCCATCTCCAAATCACTTGTGACTACAACGGAATCCGGAAGCATGATACCCGGAAGGCGGTCCTTATGCTCCCTGTTTTTAAGAAGCATGGTAACCTCTTCTTCTATCTTCGACCAGAGGATTACTTCATGCCCCTGCTTTGCTAACATAATTGCCAGCGCTGTTCCCCAGCTTCCTGCACCCAAAAAACTAATCTTGCCCATCTATTGTCCCCTCCTTTTCTTATTTCCTTTTCCAAAGTTTATTTTCATTACCATGAATCAGTCTTATAATATTTTCACGATGCTGAAAATATGCAAAAAGTGTAAACAAAAGACTGATAAGCATCATATGTATAAAATGTTCTTCCCCATGATGATAAATAAGCGTATTGGCCGGAATATACCATGCAACAAACAAAGAGCCAACGGATACATAGCGTGTCAGAGCCACTACCACAATAAAAATAGCTAACCCAACCGGAATCATAATGGGGTGCGCAGCAGACATAACAACAGCAGACGTTACCGCAATTCCCTTTCCGCCTTTAAATCCCAGATAAAAAGGATAGTTATGCCCTAACACGACTCCTAGTCCGCAATAGAGGCACAAAAGATACCAGTAAGTCTGTGTCTCAAAACAGAAACGAATCAGTAAAATCGGTACAACCGCCTTAGCCAAATCCCCGACAAATGTTATAATGGCAGGTACAACACCAAAGTTGCGAAGCACATTTGTAGTTCCTGCATTCCCGCTTCCCAGTTTACGGATATCCTTACGAAAAAATCTTCCCACAAAATATCCGCTGGAAATACATCCACAAAAATATCCTGCTACCAGACACAAAATGATTTCCACATAATTCATTGTTAACCCCATTTCCGCGCCCTATGCGCATTTCACTCATGACTTTTCTTTCCGTTCCCTGATTAAAAACTTTAACGGTGTTCCTGCAAAGCCAAATGCCTCCCGTATCTTGTTTTCAAGATATCTTGTATAAGAAAAATGCATTAATTTTTTATCATTAACAAAAACAACAAACGTAGGCGGTTTTACACTGACCTGCGTCATATAGTATATTTTCAGCCGCCTGCCCTTATCAGACGGAGGCTGCTGCATTGCCACAGCCTCTGTTAAGATTTCATTTAATACTCCTGTCGCAATCCGAAGCTGATGGTTCTGGATGACAACATCAAGCACATCAAAAAGCTTATAAATCCTCTGTCCTGTTACGGCAGAGATAAAAATAATTTCTGCATACGGCAGGAAGGAAAGGACATTCCTGATTTTATTCGTATATTCCTTAACAGAATGGTTATCCTTTTCGATTGCATCCCATTTGTTCACCGCAATAATCATTCCGCGTCCTCTGTCATGGGCAATTCCTGCAATTTTGGCATCCTGCTCCGTGACTCCTTCTGTCGCATCAATCACAAGAACGACCACATCTGCACGCTCTACTGCCGATACTGTCCGCAAAATACTGTACCGCTCTATTTCTTCTTTGATTTTATTCTTACGGCGCAGACCTGCTGTATCAATAAAGACATATTCTTTCTCTTCCCAGGTAACAGAAGTATCAATTGCATCACGCGTGGTTCCTGCCACGTCTGATACAATCACACGGTTCTCTCCCAAAAGTTTATTGATAATCGACGATTTCCCTACGTTTGGCTTTCCAACAATCGCCACACGTGGCCTTTCATCCTCCATATCCTCCACATCATTCGGAAAAAGTGCCGTAACCTCGTCTAACATATCACCTATTCCCAGCTTTCCAATGGAAGAAACCGGATGCGGGTCCCCAATTCCCAGATTATAAAACTCATAGACATCCGGCATCAGCTTATCAAAGTTATCCACCTTATTGACGACAAGGACAACTTTCTTTTTCGCTTTCCGTAACATATCTGCAACTTTATAATCGGAATCAACAAGCCCCTGCTTAACATCTACAATAAACATGACAACATCTGCCATTTCAATTGCCATCTCTGCCTGCTCTCTCATATCACGAAGCATCTGGTTTGTGCTCTCCGGCTCAATTCCACCGGTATCCATAATTGTAAAATTATAATTCAACCAGGATACATCGGCATAAATCCTATCCCTTGTCACACCAGGCGTATCTTTTACAATCGCAATCCTCTCCCCGGCTAACATATTAAAAAGCGTGGATTTTCCTACATTCGGTCTTCCCACTATCGCTACGATCGGTTTACTCACATCTTCCTCCGTTCTGTTGCTTCCATCATCCTGCCAGCAATAGCAAAGAATGACTTAGTTTCACTTAAGCGGTGTTTTTTACCGCATTTTGAGAGAAGAATCGCTTTGCGATTCTTCATAGATGCGACATAGATTTACTTAGCGAGTTCTTTCGAGCTTAGTAAGTCTTCGCATCTTTTATACTTCTTTTGCATTCTTGTACACAAAATCAGAAACCTTATTAAACAGTAAATTGTTATAAATAATGTTTTTTATTGTCGTTCCATAATTGGAGATAAATATCTTATTCAAATCTTCCTCTGTCTGCACATTATGGCTTGTCAGATAGGTCTTTAACTCTGTCTGGTACTCCTCATCTGTGATTTCAATCTTTTCTGCCTGTGCAATCGCATTATATACCAGCTGGTTTCCAACATCCGTCGTTGATGTTTCTTTTAACTGATTATTATGCTCCTCTTCTGTAATCTTCTTACCTGTCAAATATTGCTCAATATTTATTCCACTTTGTGACAGATAAACTTCAAACGTCTTTTTCAGCTGTGTCGTCATTTCGTTTACTTTGTCTTCCGGATACTTATCAATCTTAGTATCCTCACATACCTTTTTCAGCGCCATGGATTTGATAATTGACTGTCTGTTCTGTTTCTTATAATCCTTCGCCGATGTATACTGTGTCAGATTTTTCTTGACAAACTCATCATTAAACTTTGTTTTAATCTTCTCGCCCCGCTTATAGTTAATGGTTACGGTAAAAACAGCAGGCTTGCCAGCCAGCTCTTCGCTTTGCGGATATTCCTCTGGGAATGTAACATCAATATCATAAGTCTTCCCGACCTCCTTATCAATCAACGCATCCTCAAAGCCGTCAATGAAGTCACCGGATCCAATCGTCAAATCAAAGCCGCTCGGGTAATCCTTCTCTGTACAGGAACCGCCTTCAAAGACTTCTCCGTCTATTCTTCCCACATAATAAAGATTAACCGTGTCCCCTTCTTTTACCTTTCCCTTTTTAATCTGCTTATAAGAAGCATACGTCTCCAAGGTTGCATCAATCTGCTTCTGCAGTTCCTTGTCAACCTCACTCTTGTCAAGCTCCACCTTCTTATAATCAGCCAGCGTGGTGATATAAGATGCCGCATCTGCAATCAGCGGGTCGGCATCCGCCGCTAACGATGTATCATCGTCTTTTTTCGTTTCCTCCTGCTTTGTGTCTTCCTTGCTGTCCTTTTTATCTGACCCTTTGCTGCATCCGCCAAAAGCTGTTACGCTTAAACCTGCACAAAGTGCCAAAACCAGTAATTTATTTGCTTTTCTCAATGTTAATCCCTCCATAACCTATATTTATTGCAATCCATAACCCAATATCCTCTTTTATACCATAAACAGCTATAAAAGTCAAAAATTCTGTACAAGCATGTCTTTTTAGGTGCGATTCAGAATTGACAGAAAACCGTTTAAATTCCCCCGTTTTCCACCGGTAGCACGATGCGAAAACAGCAGTTTACTGTTACAGCAGGTACAAATCCCGGCAACATGAATCTGTTCCGGTAAAAGCCCGGCGTCCTTTAGCTGGAAAAAATTTGCAGCCCACAAATCCAGCTGGTACTTTCCCTTTTCTTTATCCGAAGGATACACAATCTCCTTCATCTGCTCCTCACTATAGCTTTCAAAAAAGGCATCTGCAACCTCTTTTCCTACCTCATAGCAGCTCTGGCAAATCGATGGCCCAATCACCGCCACGATATCCTTTCTATCGGATAAAAACTCACTCTCCATCCGTTCTACTGTCTTTTTCCCCATCTTTTCAACTGTCCCGCGCCAACCAGAATGAGATGCTGCCACCACCTTTTTTATCCTGTCCACAAAAAAGAGCGGTACGCAGTCTGCATAGGAAGTTGCCAGACAGACATCAGGCTGGTTTGTCACAAGCCCATCAATTCCCGTCAGCTTTTTTTCAATAACTTCCCCACAGACATCCTTCTTTTCTACGGTATAGATCTGCGTCTCATGTATCTGGTCTGACAGCACAAGGCTTGCCGCTGGCACACCCATCGACTCACAAAAACGTTCATAATTCCTTCTTACGTTTTCCTCAGAGTCTCCACGCCCAAAGCCCAGATTCAGTTCCGAAAAAATCCCTTCACTCACTCCGCCTATTCTTGTTGAAAAGGCAGCATTTACAAAAGGAATTTCCTGAAATGCCCGAAAACGAATCAGAGGAACGGTATCTGTGTGTTCCAGATAAGATTCCTCTGTGACTAAATCATACGGCTTTCCTTTCATCTTTTCGGCAAATTCCTTTCTTTTTTCCACTGCCCTTTCCCACAAATCAGACCTTCCCACCATGCATTATATCCTCCATTCCTAAAAAGCATTTTCAATATGTACAGCTTCTTCCCCGTCAAATGCAATCACATCAAAGCGGCATGGTATCTCCATATTCTGAAAATGTTTTTTATACAGATAATACCCTGCCGACTGTCTCATTCTTTTTTGTTTTTTTGGTGTCACAGCCTCTGCCGCATATCCTTTCTTTGTGTTCTTCCGGTATTTCACCTCCACAAATACAAGGCAGCCGCCGTTTTTTGCAATAATATCAATCTCACCATAGTATGTATAAAAGTTTCTCTCTAAAATCTGGTATCCTTTTTCCTTTAATAATAAAACAGCCTTATTTTCATAGACTGTTCCAATATCACGCTTATTTTCCCTTTTTGTCCCCACGTCCCCTGTCTAATACCTTTCCTTTGATTTTATCCATCGCATCTACATATACCAGCACTTCTGCCACCACCTGATATAATTCCTTTGGAATATATTCACCGATTTCCAGTTCCCCTAAGCTTTTAGCCAGCTTTCCATCCTTATGAATCGGAATATCATTTTCCTTTGCCGTCTCCACAATTTTATCTGCCAGATATCCCTTTCCGGTTGCAATGACCTTTGGTGCAATATCACCTTTTTCATATTCCAGCGCAATTGCAGATTTATCCATATCAGGAGATATGATATCGCGGCCATATATTTTTTTCTTATCATCCTTCATAGAAATCCTCCATTCCTGCCAAACTGCACACTAAACTGATGTGATAGCTGATTGTCCCGTACCTGCGGCACTCTCACAGAAAGTTTTTAATAAAAGTCCTCCGATGAACCGGAGAAGCCCCAAATTCCTTTATCGCCTGAATATGCGCCGCAGAGCCATACCCTTTATTCTGCTTAAAACCATATTCCGGATACAAGGCATCCATCTCCACCATCATCCTGTCCCTTGTCACCTTTGCCAAAATACTGGCAGCCGCAATCGAAACACTCTTTGCATCCCCTTTAATAATCCCTATCTGCTTTATTGCCACATCTGGAACCGTAACCGCATCCACCAGTAGGAAATCCGGCTCCACCTGCATCGCTGCAATGGCTTTCCTCATAGCCTCATAGGTCGCCTGTAAAATATTAATTTCATCAATTCTTGCTGGAGATACCATTCCTACTCCAAAAGCAACTGCTTTTTCCCTGATTTCATCATACAAAAGCTCCCGTTTGGAAGCGTTTACTTTTTTGGAATCATTCAGGTACAGGATTTGTTCGTCAGCCCGAAGAATACACGCTCCTGCTACAACCGGTCCCGCCAAGGGTCCCCTGCCTGCCTCATCAATCCCACAGATTAGGGAATACTTCCCTGCATACTTCTTCTCAAAAACTTTCATCTGCTCCAGACGCTCTATCTCTGCAAACAGTGCCCGCTCCTGTTTGCGGTATTTCTCTACCAGATGCAAAACACCCTTTCTTGCATCATTCTCATATTCTGCTAACAGCCTACTCCGTTCCTCACTGGATGCCTGCTCCAGTTCTTCCTTTATCTGGGAAATTGCTTTTGCCATATCACCCGTACCCGTCCTTTACCTTATTCTCGCGTACGCAACGAGCCAAGCGCAAGCTTGCTTGCATTTGGCTGTTGCGCGTCGGTCATTTTGATTACCCCAGGAACCAGACCAAAGTGCGAAAACGGCCAGATTCTCATAAATACTTTTCCAACAATATCTTTTCTATGTACCATTCCAACAAAATCACTCCGGCTGTCCGTACTCATATTCCTGTTGTCGCCTAAAACAAAATATTCATCCTCTTTCAGAGTTACCGGCTCTCCTGCATTTCCACTGTTTAAAATTGCAGACAGGCAGTATTTATCGTCTGAAAGCACTTCTCCGTCAATATATACTTTTCCTTCCTTTATCTGTACGGTTTCTCCCGGCAGTCCAATAACACGTTTGACATAATAGGTATTGTCCTGCTCACCATCCTGGTTCACAGAAAGCACTGGAAAAACAACCACGTCATAACGCTCAGGATTACGGAAGTAATAACTGATTTTCTGTATAATAATAGAGTCCCCGTCCGAAAGCGTCGGCTCCATGGAATCTCCTTCTACCCACGTCTGATGTGCCACATAATGAATAACCATAGTTGCAATAAAATAAGCAAGCAATATGCATACCGCTAATACAAAAATATTATTAATCGTCCGTAGCCCCGTGCTCTCTGAAGTGGGACGTCTCCAGCCCTTCACTTTGGCAACGGAAAGTTCCGCATTTTCCAAAGGAAGCCGTTTTTTCACTATTTTCGTTTCTTCCTCAAAGAAAGGCCCATAATATTCTTTTGCAGTTTTGCAAAATTCCAAACTGTCTTCTACTTCCTCTTTGTTATACATCGACATCCTCCGAACATTCCGGTAGTTCCAGGCTAATCGCGCCAAGCTTTCCTGCCCGAAAATCATCTATCAAGCATTTTGCTGCCTTATCCACATCATAGGCACCGCCTGCCTTCATACAGCCCCTGCGCACTGCAATCTGCTCTAACTGCACTGCACTTTCCTCTACCTGCTCTGTTTCATAATAAGACGAAACCGCTTCCGGATAATTTTCACGCAGATAATCTAACAGCAGGATGCTAAGCTCATACATATTAAAAAGCTCATCCTTGATAGAACCAATAAATGCCAGGCGAAGCCCTACTGACTGGTCGTCAAATTTGGGCCACAAAATTCCGGGAGTATCTAAAAGCTCTACATTTTTATTCAGACGAATCCACTGTTTTCCTTTTGTCACTCCTGGTTTATTTCCTGTTTTTGTACAGGCTTTTTTTGCAAAGCTGTTGATAAAGGTAGATTTTCCTACATTGGGAATTCCTACAATCATCGCCCGGATAGGACGGTTCAAAATGCCACGTTTCCTGTCCCGTTCTATTTTATCGTGGCATGCCTTCCTGATAATATCCTGCACTGCCTTCACACCGGCACCACTTTTTGAATTTACCTTTGCTACAAAATATCCTTTTTTCTCATAATAGTCCATCCAACACTTTGTCCTTGCATCATCTGCCAAATCATACTTATTCAGCAGAATAATTCTGGACTTTCCATTTGCCATCTGATCAATATCAGGATTTTTGCTGCTTAGAGGCACTCTGGAATCCACCAGCTCAATGATTACATCAATCAGCTTCAAATCCTCCTGCATAGCACGCTTCGCCTTGGTCATATGACCCGGATACCACTGAAACTGCATATACTACTTAGCCTCCTTCTCTTCCTTTTTATCCGCCTTTTCCTTTGCAAAACCATCCAAATTGCTGATTAGCTCGGCAGTATTCAGACGAATCCAGGCTTTTCCTACAATATTATCACGTAAAATGTTCCCAACATTCGCATTCCGGCTATCCTCGCCATTATTTCTGTTGTCACAAAGTACGAAATATTCATCTTCATCCAAAATAACCGTCTCCAAAGCCAGTCCACCATTTTCCATTAACGGAAAATCATATTTTTCCTCCAGCAGTTCTCCGTCAATATACACCTTACCATCCTTTATCTGAATCTGCTCTCCCGGAAGCGCAATGACTCTTTCTACAGAATAATAATTATGTTCTGATCCTCTCTGCTCCACAATAACAACATCATTCCGCTTAATCGAATGAATGCGGTATGACATTTTATTGACTAAGATTTCATCCCCATTTTCCAATGTCGGGCTCATATACTGGCCTGTTACCGTAAAGGTCTCCATTCCATAATGCGTAAATGCATACCCAAGAAAGACAACCACAATTACCTCAAGGACAGTAATTAAGATTTTCCGGGCTAATTTTTTCCCCGCCTCTTTCCGGTTCTCTAAATCAAAATCATATTTCATTCGGAGACTCCTTACATCTGGTATTCTTTTATAAGCTGTAATGCCTGCTTGCCAATAATCATTTCATAATGCTCTTTACAGTACTGCTCAATGAAAGGCTGGCCTGTAAGAGGCACTCCATATTCCATCAGCCTGTGGCATACCTTTTCATATTCCTCTAACTTAAGCTTGCCCTTCTTTACCAAAAGATACCATGCGCCCTTCTTTCCATCCCGGTATAATTTATTTGGAAAAATCTTTGTCATCTCAAGGCTTGCCGCAAAACTCTCAAGTGCCTGGAACTGCTCAAAACGGTATACCTTCGCCGCACTGCGTCTCTTCCGGTTCTTCTGAGACAGCTTTTTGGCTTCCTCCTCCGGCAGATTCTTGAGCCGCTCTTCAAAATCCTGCATATTTTCTTCACTATGAAGGCTCTCTTCCGAGGTTGCACCGGTTTCACGCGCCATTGCATTGACAATGGACTCCGCCGTTCCCTCATCAATCAGCCCTGCCAGATTTTGAATCTGGTTCAGCATACTCTGAAGACCTTCTTCTCCTCTGTCAGAAAAAGTTATCACTAAAGAATCATCCGGCATCCGCATAAGCTGCATCGAAATCATCCCACTTTCCACCTCATAGCCGATTTCTTCCTCGGCACGCTCCACCAGCCTCTCTAAAAAATCACGCGACTTTTCCTGATTCGTAAAAAAGTCCTCTATCCGCAAACCGTACTCCCGCATTTCCTCCACTGTCATATGGCACTGTACGGTATTCTTTCCAATTCTCTCAAATTCCATAAATGTCCTCCTTTTTTATTCTCACTCCCCTTATCTTAAGCCTAAGTTCGCATTCTGTCAATCTCCAAGGTGGAATCCCCTTGCAGTAGTTTTTACCAGTGGTTACATTTCATACCTTAGCCTCTAACAGATAGATATTGTGCAAGTTT
Source organism: uncultured bacterium (assembly GCA_947643145.1). Lineage (GTDB taxonomy): Bacteria > Bacillota > Clostridia > Lachnospirales > Lachnospiraceae > Butyribacter. Next base: position 38,374 of record CANRVD010000022.1, read on the forward strand.
ACTTGCAGACAATATTACTACTAATCATTTCACACCTTCTTGACTAAACCCAAAGGTTATTCGTGATAAAAAAATAACCTAAAACAATTACGCCCAAAGCAATTCGATACCATCCAAATGCCTTAAAATCATGCTTTCTGATAAAATTCATCAAAAAACGTATGACAATCACCGAAACCAAAAAGGCAGTCAAAAGCCCAGCCACCAATACCCGTACCTCAGAAGCCGTATACTGCATCCCAAACTTTAACACCTTAATCAGACTGGCTCCAAACATAACAGGAATCGCAAGATAAAAGGTAAATTCTGCCGCTACTGTCCTTGTAAGCCCAAGCACTAGCCCACCGATAATCGTTGCACCGGATCGGGAAGTTCCGGGAAGAAGCGCTGCCACCAACTGAAACACACCGATAATAACCGCCGCCCGGTATGTGATTTCTGCAATACTTCCTATTTTTGCCTCCCGTCCCTTATTCCAGTTTTCCACCAGAATAAACAGTATCCCCACTGTAATCAGCATAATGGAAACCGTCTGATAATTATAAAAAATCTCCTCCAGTCTGTCACCAAATAACAGCTCCAAAATTGCTGCCGGAATACACGCCGCTAAAATCTTAAACCACATGGAAAAGATATCCTTTTGAATCCATCCCTTTTCCTGACTGGTAAACGGCCATATCTTTTTCCAGAACAAAAGAACAACCGCCATAATCGCCCCCAACTGTATAACCACCAGAAACATTTCCATAAAAGCGTCTGACATTGATAACGGAATAAACTCATTTAACAGAATCATGTGGCCTGTACTGCTGATTGGCAGCCATTCCGTAATCCCTTCCACAATGCCAAATAAAATCGCTATCCATATCTCCATTCCCCTGCCCCTTCCTTTCTGCCTTATCGCCTCTAAAATACATCATTCCTTGCTTCTATAATATATATGATACACACCACCCAATCAGCACATTTTTTCCTTCAAATGCAAAGCCATACTTTTTGATACGTTCTGCCAGAATTCCCTTTGCCTTAAGGACCGCCGTATATCTTTCTTCCTCAATTTGCTGCAATGCCGTTTTCACTGTTTCCTCCAAATCACTCTCCCTATGCGAATGATGCACTTTAAATTCCATAATAATAACTAGTGTACTGTTTTTTCCTATAACTATCAATATCCTTTTGACGTATTTACCATAGGCAAACCCCAAAATTGCTGCAGATTAGTCTGCTATCATAATTCCACCTATCATGATAATGTTTATAGCAGAGAAACTTATCCAAATAATCTTCCCCTTTTATCCTTCTTTTACTAAATTCCCTAAACAGTTTCAGATTAATCGTGAACCTTTTTCGGTATATCCCATAACATTAATAAACAAGGAGTTACGCACTATCCAGTACCTAACTCCCTGCTCTTTATTCTCGCACACGCAAGATTATTTTACAACTTTCTTTAATTCTTCTGTCAGCTTTGGAACAATCTTATTCAGATCACCAACAATACCGTAATCAGCTACTTCAAAGATAGGAGCTGTATTATCCTTGTTGATTGCAATAATGATATCAGACTCTTCCATACCTGCTGTATGCTGGATTGCACCGGAAATACCGATTGCGAAGTATACATTAGGACGAACAGTCTTACCTGTCTGTCCTACCTGCAGCTCTTTTGGCTTCCAGCCGCTGTCAACAACTGCACGGGAACAGCTTACGGTACCACCGATTGCTTCTGCCAAATCCTCAAGAATCTTAAAGTTCTCAGGGCTTCCAACACCACGGCCGCCGGACACAAGAATCTTTGCATCCATAATGTCTACGGTATCGGAAAGTTCTTTTACGATATCAACAATCTCAACATACTTATTGTTTGGAGTAAATCCAGGATTGTATTCAATTACTTCTGCCTTAGCGCCAGAAACAGGCTCAAGCTTCTGCATAACACCAGGACGGACAGTTGCCATCTGTGGGCGGTTGTCCGGGCAGGCGATTGTAGCAATTGTGTTACCACCAAATGCAGGACGAGTCATTAATAACTGGTTATGCTTCTGCTCCTGTCCAGGAACCGGATTAAGAGGGAAGTCACCAATCTCAAGAACAGTACAGTCTGCAGTAAGACCTGTAGCAACTCTTGCAGATACACGAGGACCTAAATCTCTTCCGATTGCTGTAGCACCAACTAGAACGATTTCCGGCTTATACTCGTTAATTACGGAAGCTAATGCATGTGTATAAGGCTCTGTTCTATACTCCTTTAATTCAGGATCATCAACTACAATAACCTTATCTGCACCATATTCTGCTAACTGGTCTGTAAGACCTTTCACATCAGAACCAATCAGAACTGCTGTAACATCTGTACCAAGGTCACCTGCAAGTTCCTTTGCTTTTCCAAGCAATTCAAAAGCGATACTGCTTAATTCATTGTCTACCTGCTGTGCATAGACATAGACACCCTTATATTCTTCTAAACCCATTTTAGTCACCACTTTTCCTTA